>SKIM01000290.1 GCA_007116445.1 Natronohydrobacter sp. | reverse complement strand
CGCATTCACAAAGAAGCTGATCCGCCCCACCATCTGCGGGAAATGTTCCTGCGGCACCTTACCCTTCAGGTCATCGAGCACAGCGCAGGCCGTCGCCAGCGCAAAAGCCAGTTCCTGCTGCGGCGTCGCGCCCGCTTCCTGCAAATGATAGGAGCAGACATTCATCGGGTTCCATTTCGGCAGATGCTCGCGCGTATAGGCGGCCACATCCGTGATCATCCGCATCGATGGCTCGGGCGGGCAGATATAAGTCCCGCGCGACAGATATTCCTTGATCAGATCATTCTGCACCGTCCCGTTCAGCTTCGAGACATCCGCGCCCTGCTCTTCCGCGACTGCGATGTAAAGCGCCAGCAACCACGGCGCGGTCGCGTTGATCGTCATCGAGGTGTTCATCTGCTCAAGCGGGATCTGATCGAACAGCATCCGCATATCGCCCAGGTGACAGACCGGCACACCGACCTTGCCGACCTCGCCACGCGCCAGTTCATGGTCGCTGTCATAGCCTGTCTGTGTGGGCAGGTCGAAGGCCACCGAAAGGCCAGTCTGCCCCTTCGACAGGTTGTTGCGATACAGCGCGTTCGACGCCTTGGCCGTGGAATGCCCGGCATAGGTGCGAAACAGCCAGGGCTTGTCTTTCTGCGGCAGATTGGGCGTGGCTTGGGCTTCGGTCATCGGGGCCTCCGGTCTGCGACAGCGCACTAGGCGCTTGCGTAATATTGTTGCGCTGGACACTGGCGAAAACGCAAGATCATGTCAAGCGCAAATCGCTGCAATGCAGCAAGGTGTCAGTTGCGGCGCATGAGCTCCAACCAGATGCCGTCGCGCGCGCGCACGGTCATATGCGCCATGGGCACAGGCACCCGGGCCGGGTCCGCACGAAACTGCCAATCGCAAAGCAGCCGCGCAAGAATCAGCACGGCCTCGGCCATCGCGAAGCCCGCGCCCGTGCAGACACGCGGGCCGCTCGAAAACGGCAGAAACCCATCGCGCGCAGGGGCTTTCGTCGCCGCCAGCTGCCAGCGCTCGGGGCGGAAATCGTGCGGCTCATCCCAAACCCCCTCATGCCGCCCCATATGCCAGAGCGAAACCACCACCTGCGCGCCCTGCCCCAGCTTGCGCCCACGAAATTCCTCGGGCCGGGTCGCTTCGCGCACCAGCATCGGGACAGGCGGATAGAGCCGCAGCGCTTCGCGGAACGTATCGCGGATCAGGGGCAAGCGCCGCAACAGCCCGAAATCGGGGGGCGTGCCTTGCACGAGATGGGGTCGCAACGCTTCTGCTTCCTGCGCCAGCCGCGCTTGCCACTCGGGATGCGTGGCCAGCAGATAAAGCGTCCAAGCGAGCGCCGAAGCGCTTGTTTCATGCCCTGCGAGGAAGAAAATCGCCACCTGATCGACCATTTCATCGCGGGTGAATGTCGCGCCGGTTTCCGGGTCGCGGGTCGTGAGGATCTTGGTCGCCAGATCATCAGGCGCAGTTCCGGCGGCGATCTGCGCCATCCGGGCCGCCACCATCTGCGTGATCAGCGCACGGATATGCGCCGCCGTCGCGCGCGTCGCGCGCGGAAAATAGCGCGGCAGCCAGCGCGGCAGCGGAATCAGTGCCGCCAGGTTCAGAAGCGGCGCAGAACACTGATGCGCGCGGAAGCTCTGATAGACCTGCGTTGCGGTCGCATCCTCGATGGGCAGCGAAAACAGCGTGCGAAAGATCACATCGGCGGCGGCATGGCTCATCTGCTCCTCGATCTCGACCGTGCCGGGGCTCAGACGCTGCGCGCAGGCCTCAGCCGCCGCCCACATCGCCGGCAAGCTCTCGCGCAGCCGCCCGCCCTCGAAAGCCGGATCGATCATGCGGCGCTGGCGTTCCCAGACCGGGCCATTGGTCACAAAGACCGAATTGCCCAGCAGCAGTCGCAACCCTTCGCGCACGCGCTCGGACTTCGGGAAATCGCGCGGGCGTTCCTGCAGCACCAGCCGCACCAGATCGGGCGTGTTCACCATGACCGAGTGCAGGAAAGGCAGCTTCACTTCAGCCATTTTCGCGCGATAAAGCCGCGCGGGCTGCGTTGACAGGATATCGCGCCGGAACATCGCCAAGTGTCGCCACAAGGCCACGCGGTCGGCGCGGTGATCGGGCATGGGCGGGCGCGTCATGGCAGGCGCTCTTGGGCGCGCAAGTAGCAGGCATGGCTGGTCGAGGCCGAAGATTTGCGCGCCCTGAAGCGCTCTGCCAGCGACAGCGGCCCGGCGGTGATCAGGAAATAGTCATAATCGCGCGGGCGGTCGAACGCGCAGAGATACTGGAAATGCAGCCGGAAATAGCGGCGGCGGTATTTGCGAAACGTCTCGGGCGACAGGCTTTCGCTGAAGGCCGCCGAGATGACGACAGGCCAGCGCTTGCCCGCCTTTGGCGCGGCGCCTGACGCCGACACCGGATCGCAAAGCGCATAGGAACAGCCATCGCCGGGCGCGGTCACATCCAGCCAGAACAGCGCGTCACTGGTCGAAAGATAGCGCAGATCCTCGCGCACCCCCCGCGCCTGCGGCAGATAGGATTGCATCGGCACCGCATGGCCGAGCGACAGGAAAGCCAGTTTCGGATGTCCCGTCGCATGACCGCCCCGGATCACGCGCGCCAGCACCGACACGGCCAGATGCACGCCCGAAGAATGCCCCACAACCAGCACCTCGTCGAGCGCGGGGTCTGCCAGCGCTGCCGCAATCTGGTCAGCAAACCTGTCGAGCCGGGCTTCCAGTTCCGGCGGGTTACGCCCCTTGTGTTTGGCCGTGAAAGCAAAATCCAACAGCAGGTAATGAACGAAGAATCGCCCATCGATGCGGCGAAACCCCTGCAGGATCGGCGG
>SKIM01000234.1 GCA_007116445.1 Natronohydrobacter sp. | reverse complement strand
CTGCCCATCGACGTGCTGACCGATCTCGTGCGCAGCTATTCCACGCAGGCGCAAAGCGTCGTGCCCGAATTTCTGGCCATGTCTTTCGAGATGCTGCGCGAGGGGCAGTCGAAGATCATGGAGAATATGAACAAGGCCAATCCCATGGCCGCCATGCCCGGCTTTGACGAGATGCAGCGCCAGCAACAGGCTTTCATGAAAACCATGATGGCGGGCTGGCCCGGTCTTCCCGCAAGCAAGGACATGCCAGAAGACAAGGACGAGTTGAACGAGATCAAGAAACAACTCGCTGAATTGCAGCAGAAGCTCTCGGGCATGAACAAGTAACCGGTGCCGGGGCCTAGAGCGTGATGAGGAAAAGTGGAACCCGGTTTTCCTCAAAAATCACGCGACCACTATGCAGGTAAATCAGGATGATGTTTCTATCAAACATCATCCTGATTTAACGCCCCAGCCGGTCGCGCATCGCATACCAGCTCATCGCCAGCGCCAGCAGCGGGCTGCGCAGCATCGGCCCGCCGGGAAAGCCTGGCAGTCGAATGCCCGCCATCAGATCGAAGCGCTCCACCTGCCCGGCGAGCGCCTCGGCCATGATCTGGCCTGCCAGCGTTGCCAGCGCCACGCCATGGCCCGAATAGCCCGAGGCCGAGAGCACATTGGGCGCGACCCGCGCGAAACAGGGTAGCCGCGTCATGGTGATCGCAAGCGTGCCGCCCCAGGCATAGGCAATCGGCGTCTCGGCCAGTTGCGGGAAGACCTCCAGCATCGGCTTGCGCACTGTGCGGATCAGGTCAGGGAAGCGGTAGCCATAGCTCTCGCCGCCGCCAAAAAGCAGCCGCCCGTCTTCCGACATGCGGAAATAATTCACCACGAATTTGCTGTCGGCCACAGCCATATCGCGGCTGAGCACCATGCCTTCGGGCAAAGGCTCTGTCGCGATGATGAAATTGTTGATCGGCATGACCTTGGCCGCCACTTGCGGCACCAACCCGCCCAAATAGCCATTCGCCGCGATCAGCACATGCTCCGCCTCGACATGGCCCTGCGCGGTCTGCACACGCACGCGCGGCCCGTGCTGGATGTCCATCACCAGCGAATTCTCGAAAACCTGCACCCCTGCCGAGACTGCCCCGCGCGCCAGACCGAACGCGTAGCGCAGCGGGTGCAGATGCCCTGCCCCGTGATCGAGCACGCCCCCCTGATAGGCCTGCGTGCGCACGATCGCCTGCACCGCGTCGCGGTCCAGCGTCTCGATTTCGGTGTAACCATAGTCCCGCGCCAGTTTCTCGGCATAGGCATGGGCATGCGGCACATCGCGGGCCTGCCAATCGGCATGGATCACACCGGGCTTGTAGGCGCAGTCAATCCCCAGCCGCGCGATCAGCGTCTGCACCAGATCGCGCGCCTCCAGCCCGATGGCCCAGAGCTTGCGCGCATCCTCGCGCCCGACCATGCGCTCGATTTCGTCCTGTTCGATCCGCTGCCCTGGCCCCACCTGCCCGCCATTACGCCCGGACGCGCCAAACCCGACGCGATGGGCTTCCAGCACGACCACCGAATAGCCGCGCTCGGCCAGATGCAGCGCCGCCGACAGCCCGGTATAGCCCGCGCCGATGATGCAGACATCCCCCCGATGCGCGCCCTTAAGTGCCGGGAATGGCGCCAGCGGCGTGGCCGTGGCGGCATACCAGCTTGGCGGATATGCCCCGGCCCGGTCATTGGCAAACAGCAGATTCATACGTTCAACAGCAGATGCTCGCGCTCCCAAGGGCTGATCACCTGCAGGAATTCGTTATATTCATCCCGCTTCACCGCCGCATAGATACGCGAAAACTCGGGATCAAGGATCTCATGCAATCGCGCCGCCTCGTCGAAAAGATCAAGCGCCGAGCCCAGCGTGCGCGGCAATTCATCCTCGTCCATATAGGCATTGGTGCGACATTCATTGCGCGGTCCGACCCGTTCTTTCAGCCCAAGATAGCCACAGGCAAGCGAGGCCGCGATCCCCAGATAGGGGTTGCAATCCATCCCGGCCAACCGGTTCTCGACCCGCCGCGACGCAGGCGAGGAAATCGGCACGCGCAGGCCCGTCGTGCGGTTGTCATACCCCCATTCGAGATTGATGGGGGCGGCGAAATCCGGCACATAGCGGCGGTAGCTGTTCACATAAGGCGCGATCAACGCCACAGCCGAGGGCAGATGCCGCTGCAGGCCCCCGATGAAATGCATGAATGTATCGGTGCTCTGCCCGTCTTCGGTCGAAAACAGATTGCGCCCGGTCGCCACATCCAGCACCGAATGGTGCATATGCATCGCACTGCCCGGCTCGCCCTCGATGGGCTTGGCCATGAAGGTCGCAAACATGTCATGGCGCAAGGCCGCCTCGCGGATCATGCGCTTGAAATAAAAAACCTGATCCGCCAGGTTCAGCGGATCGCCATGCGCAAGGTTGATCTCCACCTGCCCGGCCCCGCCTTCCTGCAGGATGCCGTCGATTTCCAACCCCATGGCTTCGGCGAAATCATAGATATCGTCGATCACCTTGCCGTATTCATCAACCGCCGACATGGAATAGGCCTGCCGCGCCGCCGCCCGCCGCCCTGTGCGCCCCATCGGCGGGATGATCGGCATATTGGGATCGACATTGCGCGCAACGAAGAAGAACTCCATCTCGGGCGCAATCACCGGCTGCCAGCCTTCGGCCCGGTAAAGCGCCAGCACCCGCTTGAGCACGTTGCGCGGGGCCGTGGCGATCGGGTTGCCATCGGGATCCTCGGCGTCATGGATGATCTGCAAGGTCCAGTCCGCCGTCCAGGGCGCCGCCGTCGCCGTCGAGAAATCCGGCCGCATGATCATGTCGGGTTCCAGATCGGCCCCATCCTTGAAATCCG
>SKIM01000348.1 GCA_007116445.1 Natronohydrobacter sp. | reverse complement strand
TCTCGAAGCTCGGGGCTTCAGGCAGCAGATACCCGATTTCTTCCAGAAATGCCTTGTAGCCTTCGCGGTCATGGACCTGATTTGCGCGCGCCTTGTGCCAGTCATCAATGCGCGCCTGCAGGGCCACACGTTGTTCCAGAAGCGCCCGGTTCTTGGGGGTCAAATCACGCACGAGGCCTGAGAAACCCGTCCAGAACCTGTCTGGCGCAATCCCGGTTCCCGGCAGAAGATCGGCCTCTACGAAACGAGCCAGCGCTGCATCGACATTCAACCCTGCTCTATCAACCCTGCTTGTCATGATCCGTCACTCCTTGCGCGCCCCTGCGATTGCGGCCCTTCATCCTGCGGATGGAGCCCAGCGCAATTCACACAAGGCGCGCGGCGCATGCAAGGACAAATGTTTCGCGCGAAACCGCAGAGTGTTTTCGCAAATCCCGGCAAATGACGGGACGCGCCGCTCTCAGGCCGGGCCGATCTGGCCCCCATCCATGCGCACAACCCGGTCCATCCGCCGCGCGAGATCGAGGTTATGTGTCGCGATCAGCGCCGACAGCCCAGTATCGCGCACCAGCCCCATCAGCGCCTTGAAGACCTGATCCGACGTGTCGGGGTCCAGATTTCCCGTCGGCTCGTCGGCCAGCAGCAGGCTTGGGGCATTCGCAAGCGCCCTGCAAAAGGCCACGCGCTGCTGCTCGCCGCCTGACAGCGCGGCCGGGCGATGCTGCGCGCGGGGCGCAACCCCGACACGGCCCAGCAGGTCAAGCGCGCGCGCTTCAGCCTCTTTCGCAGGGATGCCATTGGCGAGTTGCGGCAGAACGATGTTCTCCAGCGCGGAAAATTCCGGCAGCAGGTGATGGAACTGATAGATGAAGCCGATCTGCTCACGCCGGGCCGAGGTGCGCGCGTGATCGCCCAGCCGGGTCATGTCGATCCCGTCGATCAGGACGGCGCCCGTGTCGGGCGTGTCCAGAAGACCCGCAATATGCAGCAGGGTCGATTTGCCTGCCCCGGAGGGCGCGACCAGCCCAACGACCTCGCCGCGCTCGATTTCAAGCGAAGCGCCACGCAGCACCTGCACTTCATTGGGCTTGCCGGAGTTATAGGTCTTCGAGAGGTCGCGCAGGGTCAGGGTCATGTCATTCATAGCGCAGCGCCTCGACCGGGTTCATGCGCGCGGCACGGCGCGCGGGGAAGATGGTCACGATGAAGGACAGCGACAAGGACAGGCCCACCGCGCGCAACACGTCATTCAGGCGCAACTCTGCGGGCAGGTCATAGATGCCCCGGATCGAGGGATCCCAGACCCCTCCGCCCGAGACGTAATTCACGAAGCTGAAGATCGGGTCGATATAGATCGCGAAGAGACAGCCCAGGATCACGCCCGCAACTGTCCCCAAAACCCCCACGCTCGCCCCGCAGATGAAAAAGACGCGCAGGATCGAGCCTTCACTCAGCCCCATTGTGCGCAGAATGCCGATGTCGCGGCCCTTGTTCTTGACCAGCATGATCAACCCGGAAATGATGTTCATCGCTGCGATCAGCACGAGGATCGACATGATCACGAACATCACGTTATCCTCAACTTCCAGCGCGCGCAGATAGCTGCCCGCACTGTCGCGCCAGGTCCAGAGCATCGCCCGTTCGCCACCTGCCCGCAACAGGTCCATTCGCATCGCGTCGATGGCTTCGGGATTGGTGACCATGACCTCCATCTCATCGGCCACCCCGTCGCGGTTGAAGAAAAGCTGCGCCTCCGCGAACGGCATATAGAGGCGTGTGCGGTCGACATCGAACCGCCCGGAAGTGAAGATATAGACGACCTCATAGGCCGATATGCGCGGGCTGGTGCCGAACGCCGTGCGCGCCCCGTCGGGAGAGATGACGCGGATCGTGTCGCCGATGGTGACATTCAACTCGCGCGCCACACCCGAGCCGATCGCCACGCCTTGCTCGAAACGTGAAATATCGCCGAGCGCCGTTTCGGGATCGGCCACACGCGGGATGGTCAGAAGGTTCTCTTGATGGATGCCAAAGACCTCGACCCCGGCATTGCGCGTATTGGCAGAGACCATCACCTGCCCCTTGATCAGCGGTGCAACGCGCGTCACGCCAGTCACCGCCGCCAGACGCTCTGCCATCTGTTCGTAATCATCAATCACCCGGCTCATGCGTCCGGCTTCATCGACATGCAGCGCCGCATAGACAGTGACATGCGCATTCGCGCCCAGCGTCGCGTCAATCAGTTCCGTGCGAAAGCCCGAGCGCACCGACAGCGTGGCGATCAGCGCAAACACCGCCAGCATGATCCCCAGAAACGAGATCACGGTCATGATGCTCACGCCACCTTCGGCGCGACGTGCGCGCAGGTAGCGCCAGGCAATCATCCATTCAAAAGCGGAAAAAGGGGGCGTCTGGCCGGTCATTCGGGCGTCCTGATCGGGGATTTCGCGCAACCTCACCACAATGGGCTCTGACGTCAAGCGCAAAGGGGCGCGGTGAACCGGGCGACACAACACAAAACCGCCACCCCTGGACGCGCCGAACGTCCCTACGGTCTGACAGTCTAGAAGAGGCTGCCCTGTTCGGGTTTGGGGCGCGCGGCTTTGGGCCTGGCAAGTTTGGCTGCGCGCGATGGCATGACCTGCACGCGGCTGTCGCTGAATTCGATTTCCAGCGTCTGCGCTTGGCCTGCGCGGCCCGCCGAAGTGACCAGCGCGCCCTCATGGTCGCGGATCACCGCATATCCGCGCGCAAGTGTCGCGGGGTAGCCCAGCGACTGGCGCAGACGCTCCAGCCCGGCCAGCCGCGTGTTCCGACGCTCCAGCACAGCGACCATGGCGCGCGCGGCGCGCGCGGTGCGGGCATCCAGACGTTCGCGCCCTTTGGCGATTTCGGC
>SKIM01000336.1 GCA_007116445.1 Natronohydrobacter sp. | reverse complement strand
TCCAAGGCCGAACCCTTGCGCGCGCTGGCACTTCTGATCCTGATGTTCAGCCTTGCGGGCGTGCCGCCATTGGTGGGCTTCTTCGGCAAGTTCTATGTGCTGTGGGCGGCAGTGAATGCCGGGCTGACATGGTTGGCCGTGGCCGGGGTGATCGCGTCGGTGATCGGGGCGTTCTACTATCTGCGCATCGTCTATTACATGTATTTCGGGGCCGAGATCGAACCGCTTGATCATGTGCGCGCGCCTGTGCAGTCGACGCTGCTGGTGGCTTCGGCGGCGGTGATGGTGCTGGGGGTGATCAACCTCTTCGGGATCGAGGGCGCGGCAGAACTGGCGGCGACGGCTCTTGTCAGATAACTGGCCTGCGTCGGTGCGGCGCATCGTGTTGACTGAGATCGACAGCACCAATGCCGAAGCGGCCCGCCTTGCCCCGTCACTGTCTGCCCCGGCATGGGTGCTGGCCTTGCGCCAGACGAGGGGCCGGGGACGGCGGGGGCGGGACTGGCATGACCCTGAAGGCAATTTCGCCGCGAGCTATGTGACGCGCCCATCCGGCCCGCCGCAGCAGGTGGCGCTATATTCCTTCGTGGCCGCGCTTGCCTTGCAGGATGCGTTGGTCATGGCCACCGGGCGCCGTGACGCTTTCGCGCTGAAATGGCCCAATGATGTGCTGCTCCACGGTGGCAAGCTTGCGGGGATCCTGCTCGAAAGTCTGGGACGGGGGGCGCAGCCGGGCCATCTGGTGATCGGCATCGGGGTCAATCTGCGCGCCTGCCCGCCTTTCGACGGAACTGGCCTCGCGCCGGTCAGCCTGATGGGCGAGATGGGGATCGCGCTTGAGGCCGAGGCGTTCCTCGATATTCTGGCCCCCGCCTTCGCACATTGGGAGGCGCGGCTGCAGCGTGACGGGTTTGCCCCGATCCGCGACGCCTGGCTTGCCCGCGCAGCGCGGCTGGGCCAGCCGCTGACCGCGCGCACCGTGACCGAGACGCTGGAAGGTATTTTCGAGGGGATCGACGCTACGGGCGCGCTGCAATTGCGCACATCCCAGGGCCTGCGCGCGATCCCGGCGGCGGATGTTTATTTTGCCTGAGATTGGACCTGCGGCATGCTTCTGACGATTGATTGCGGCAATACGAACACGGTTTTTTCGGTCTGGGAAGGCCCGGTGATCGCCGCGACCTGGCGCACCTCGACCGATGTGTCGCGCACGGCGGATCAGTATTTCGTCTGGCTCAACAGTCTGATGAGCCTGACGGGCATCTACGCCGATATTACGGCCGTGATCATTTCCTCGACCGTGCCGCGCGTGGTTTTCAACCTGCGTGTCCTGTGCGACCGATATTTTCACTGCCGCCCGCTGGTTGTGGGCAAGCCTGAATGCCTGCTGCCTGTGCCCCCGCGCGTGCAGGAAGGCGTCAAGCCCGGCCCGGACCGGCTGGCCAATGCGGCCGGTGCGTTCGAGCGCCATGGCGGTGATGTGGTGGTGGTCGATTTCGGCACGGCCACGAATTTCGATGTGGTGGGCCCGGACGGGGCCTATATCGGGGGTGTGATCGCACCGGGGGTTAACCTGTCCCTGCAGGCGCTTCATCAGGGGGCTGCGGCGCTGCCGCATGTCGATATCAGCCTGCCCGACCGCGTGATTGGCACGAATACGGTCGAATGCATCCAGTCGGGGGTGTTCTGGGGCTATATCGGTCTGGTCGAAGGCATCACGGCGCGGATCAAACAGGAATATGGTCGCGCGATGACGGTCATTGGCACAGGCGGGCTTGCGCCGCTTTTCGCGCAGGCCCAGAACCTGTTTGACAGGGTCGAGGATGATCTGACATTGCATGGCCTTCGCGTGATTTACGACTATAACATGGGCAACAGAACAGAGGATTGAGAATGAGCAAGGACAGGCTGATTTATCTGCCGCTGGGCGGGGCCGGTGAAGTGGGCATGAATGCCTATGTCTTCGGCTATGGCCCCAAGGGGCGGGAGCGGCTGATCCTTGTGGATCTGGGCGTCACCTTCCCGGATATGGACGGCACGCCGGGGGTCGATCTGATCCTGCCTGACATCAGCTGGCTGGAAAAGCGGCGCGATCAGCTGGAAGCGATCATCATCACCCATGCCCATGAAGACCATGTCGGTGCGATCGGCCAGCTTTGGGACAGGCTGCGCGTGCCGGTCTATGCACGCGATTTCACAGCGCGGATTGCGCGGCTGAAAATGCAGGATGCAGGCCAGGATCCGGCGCATGTCAAGGTCGTGGGCAAGGTGCCCGATGCGGTCGAGCTGGGTCCGTTTCGCGTGCAGTTCTTCCCGGTCGCGCATTCGCTGCCCGAAGCCTCTGGGCTGATCATCGACACGCCGGCCGGGCGGCTGGTCCATTCGGGCGATTTCAAGACTGACCTGACGCCGGGCGTGGGCGAGCCGCATGATCCGGCGCTTCTGGCGCAGATCGGCAAGACCAGCGTCAAGGCGCTGCTTTGCGACAGCACGAATGTGATGAATCTGGCGCCGGGCCGTTCCGAGATGACCCTGGTCGAGCCGCTGACCCAGCTGATGCGCGACGCCAGGGGCATGGTCGTGGCGACGACATTTGCGTCCAATGTGGCCCGGCTGAAGACGCTGGCCGTGGCCGCGCAGGAGGCGGGCCGCTCGGTCTGTCTGATGGGGCGCGCGATGCTGCGCATGACGCAGGTCGCGACCGAGGCCGGCATTCTCAAGGACATGCCGCCGACGATCAGCCCGGAAGCGGCCAAGGATGTGCCGCGCGAGAACCTGCTCTTGATCGTCACAGGCAGTCAGGGCGAGCGGCGCGCGGCATCGGCGCAGCTGGCGCGGGGCAATTACATGGGCCTGAGCATGAAGGAGGGCGACACTTTCCTGTTTTCGTCGATGACCATTCCGGGCAATGAGCGGGATGTGG
>SKIM01000010.1 GCA_007116445.1 Natronohydrobacter sp. | reverse complement strand
GACACGCTTGACATCGAGAGGTTGCGCGTGAGTTGGGGGGCGCTTTTCGTTGAGGGCGACGGTCAACTGATCCGTAACCGTGCCGATGGTCACCTTGATGGTGCGCTGTCGCTCACGCTGCAGGACTGGCGCCGGTTTCATACGATGCTGGTGGCAAGCGGCGCACTCTCACCGGATGCGGCAATGATGGCCGGGCTGTTTCTGGGCGCATTGGCCGAGCCAGGCAGCACCTCTGTCACCCTGCCGCTGGAGATCCGCCAATCGGTTGTATCAATTGGCCCGTTTGGCCTTGTGCAATTGCCAGCCCTGTGAAATCACATGGTGCAGCAAGCGGCCCATTGGGACGGCGAGGGTCGCGCCGAGCACATCCGCGATGAAATCGCCGAGCTCGCGGCCACGCCCGAAGAAGGGCTGAACAATTTCGATCATGCCCCCCAGAACGATTGCAATGGGCAAGACCCAGACCCAGACCGACGGGCGCACGGCAATGGCCGGCAGAACGATCATGAAGAACGCGACGAAATGCATGATCTTGTCATTGACCGAAACGGAGACGGTCTTTGTCGCCTGAGGCGGCAGCAACATAAGCACAGTCGCGGTGACAGCCATGACCGCCGAAAGCAGAAAGCCCAACTGAATGGCTCGGTGTCTTGAGGTCACATCAGCCGCCTTTCGCACCACATTGGGACAGGCACCTGACATGGGCGCTTGCGAGTTTCAAGCAGAAACGCGCAGTCTCGCAGCCTCTTGAACTGCATTGGTTACGCGCGAGAGGGCGCGTTCTTCCAATTGACGCACGCGTTCTTTGGAAATGCCCATTTCCGCGCCGATTTCCGCCAGCGTCCGCGGACTGTCAGACAGATGTCGCTCGGCCATGATCTGACGCTCGCGGTCGGGCAGGGTTTTCAGCGCTGAATGCAGCAGTTGCCTGCGATTGCGAAATTCCAGCGAGTCGAGGACTTGTGTCTCCGTCTCCACATCCTCGTCTTCCAGCGCGTCCAGCCAATCGCGCCCATCCGCATCAGGGCCCTGCGCGATATTGAGCGACAGATCCTGTCCTGACATGCGCCCCATCATGATCTCGACCTGCGCTTCGGGCACATCGAGTTCGCGCGCGACACGGGCACTCAGACCCTCGGGGTTGATCTCGCCATCTTCCAGTTTGATCAGGGTCTTGCGCAGATGGAAGAACAGCTTTTTTTGTGCCGCATTGGTCGCGGTGCGCACGACGGACCAGTTGCGCATGACATATTCCTGCATCGAGGCGCGGATCCACCACGCCGCATAGGTCGAGAACCGCGCGCCATTATCGGGATCGTATTTTTCTGCCGCGCGCATGAGCCCGAGATTTCCCTGCTGAATCAGATCATCAAGCGGCATGCCATAGCGCCGGTAGCGTCCTGCGACTGAAATGGCGAGTCGCGCATAAGCGCTGATCAGCCTGTGCATGGCCGCCTCGTCGCGGTGATCGCGCCACGCCAGCGCCAGCTCATGCTCGGTCTCGCAATCCAGCATCTCACGCGCCATGGCGTCGCGGATGTAACGGCTCGTGCGTGGGTCGCGCGCTTGCATGGCTTGCCTCCCCTCTGATCATCCCGACGAGAATAGTATCGTATCGCTACCACTTTGCGGCGCGGCTTGTCAAGCGACGCAGCGCGACTTATGTGCTCGGGCATGAATGATGCGATAACCCACCAAGAGGGCGGTGATCTGGCCGATCTGATCCTCTATCTGGCGCGGCTGGGCCAATCCTGCCCCTCCGCGCCCGACGCCATGCCGCTGACCAGTGCGCAATGGGCCGCGCTGCGCTACTTCGCGCGGGCCAACCGGTTCTCGCGCACGCCTTCCGCTTTTTCGGACTTCCACGCCACCACACGCGGGACTGCGTCGCAGACAGTGAAATCGCTGGTCGCGCTGAAGCTTCTGGAGCGCCGCAGCCATGACCATGACGGGCGCAGCACTGTGATCGAGGTCACCGAGGCTGGTCGGGCGCAACTTCGCGCCGACCCGATGCGCGATCTGCGCGCTGTGCTCGATGCGCTGCCGGTCGCGCAGCAACGGGCACTCGCCGCGGCCTTGGGTCAAACAATTCAGGATCTTGCAGCACGCCGCATGGCGCCGGTCTTCGGCACATGCTCAGACTGCAACCACTGCGAGATACGGCCGCTGGATTGCTTCTGCCGCTCGACACAAACCGCGCTCTGCCCGTCTGACATGCAGGCCATCTGCGTCGGGTTCCAACCTGTCTTGACGCCGCGCTGATCGTTGCGGGTGGGCGTGGGGAGGGTCGTCAGACCCGACCGGGCGCGGCCCCCTCGATGGGGGCCAAGCCCGGCCTTCGCGCAACCTGCGTCCAGATCACCCCACCCGGTCGAGCTGCGCAATCGCCTCGCTCAGCCGCGCCACATCGGCGCGCAGCACCTCCGCGCGTGCCTCGGCCTCTTCCACCACGTCTTGCGGCGCGCTTTCCACGAATTTCGGGTTGCGCAGCCGCCCGGCAATCCCGCCGAGTTCCTTCTCGGCTTTCTCGCGGGTCTTGGCCAACCGCTCGCGCTCGGCGGCAATATCGATCACCCCTTCCAGCGGCAGACCGAAACTGCCGCCCTCCACGGTCACAGTGATCGATCCGCGCGGCAATTCGGACGCTTCCTCCAGCGCGGCGATCCGCGCCAGCCGCATCACCAGTGCGCGGTTGCGCCCGAGCGCCGCGCGGCCCTGTTCGTCAAGCTCCAACTGCACCATGTTCAGCTTCAGCCCCACTGGCACGCGCAGTTGTGCCCGCGCCGAGCGGATCCCTTCGATCAGCCCGATGACCCAGCGCATCTCGCGCATTGCGGCGTCATCAACCAGCTCTGCCCCGCCCTCGGGCCAGATCGCATGCGCGCAAAGCGTCTCGCGCGTGCCGGTCAGGCCCCAGAGTTCCTCGGT
>SKIM01000177.1 GCA_007116445.1 Natronohydrobacter sp. | reverse complement strand
GCCAGCGCGCCCACCAGTGCGGTCGAGGCGCAGAGCCTCAGGAATGTGTCTTGCATCTGCAACACCTAGTTGCGACCCGGTTACGGGTCGTGATCAGAAGTCTTGTCTTACGGATGCGAGACGCACCGCAGACGGCGAAAGATGCCACCGCTACGGTAAAACCGTTACCCGCAGCGCCGCCCGCGCCGGGATAGGGTGATCACTTTGGCAGGTCTCCTGACTCGCGGGTCACAGCTCTGTCGGGCCTTCCCATGACTTGCGTCACAGTGGCATATGCCGACATTGCTCACCGCCTACAGTTGCGGGGGCAGTCACGGAATTGCGCCTGATCTGGTCGCGCACCGCGTTCCCTATTACCGAAGGCGTGCACCTTCGAACCAAAGTAACGATGGGTTAACACTCGGATAGGGATTCGACAAGTATCGACACGGCCCCCGGCACAGCTTTCGCATGCAGAACGCGCGCGGGGCAATTGTTCCGGGCAGGTTCGGCGCTCGTCAATTCTCTGGACCTCTGGCGCAGAGCAGAATACCACATCTATCGCGAGCAAAAGGGCCGATCAGAACACCAGAACGCGAAACACGCATCGATCAGGATGACAGTTTGTCATGGGCGAGACCGACCGCACCATCGCTGACGGCCCCAGGCTGTCGCCAGCAGAGGAACGGCTGCTCCTTTTGCTGTCGCGCCCGGCCCTGCCCCCGGAGCAAATCGCAACCGCCGTTGAATTGCGCGCGCAGGTGACACAATGGCCCTTGCTGATCACGACGAGCTACAGGAAATTCGTTCTGCCGATGGTATGGGGCAACCTGTCCGGGCTGCCGCCCGACGCCATGCAGGAGGATCTGCGCAAGTCGATTCGGACCATGTCGCGCACTCTCACCTCCATGACGCTGCAGCGGCTGGCGGCTTTCGATTGGTTTCATGCGCATTGCGTTCTGCCATCAGGCATCGAATATGCCTATTTCAAGGGCCCCGCCCTGGCATCGCATCTCTATCCCGATCCGTGCACGCGCTTTTTCCGCGATGTCGACATTCTGGTGGCCTCGCAAGATCGTCTGGGTCTGTTACGGCGCGCCCGTGATCTTGGATGCAGACTCTATGCCCATGCCTGGGCCGATGCGACGGAACTGACCCTTGCCGATGACGATGCGCTGGAGGATTTCCTGTTCATCAATTCGGTGCCGCATATCATGACGCCGCAAGGGCTGCTGATCGAGATGCACACTGAGGTCGACTATCACACATCGCTTTTCGATACGCGGGCGCTTCTGGAAGGCAGCATGGATGTGACCATCCGCGGGCGGCCTGTCAGGATCCTGCCTGATACCGCGCATTTCGTCTTCATCTGCTATCACCACACCCGGCATATGTGGAGCAAGCTGCACTGGATTGCCGATCTCGATGCGTTCTGCAATGCGCCTGGCTTCGACCGAATTGCGGCTCTTGCGATGGGCCGCCGGCTCGGGATCGAAACCACGATCAGTGCCGCGCTGGAATTGCATGATCTGGCGTCGCAGGGCAGACATCCGTCAGAATTTGACCGGCTTACCCCCGGCGCTGATCTGCTGCAGGCCTGTCTCGAAACGCTGAGCGGCGATCTGGAGCTGGAAACCGCGCTGCGCCGGCGGCGCAAGCAGCGCGCGTTTGCGCTGGGGTTCGACTGGCAGCCGACACCAGTATCGCACTGGCGTCGGGTGTGGCTGCGGCTGCGCAAGATCAAGGTCAGCTATGCAGTTTTCCACCGCATCCCGGGCGGGCGCAACTGGCGTCACTTGCGCTACGGTTGCGCACTCGGGATACGCCTGATGACTGACGCCCCCCGCGCTCTGCGCGCGGCACTCGGGCGCCGCGCGTGACGCCTAGCCCCGGCCACGATAGGGTGCAACGCCCTGATCGGGGATCCAGACGCCTTCGGGCGCAGGGCCGGTCTGCCAGAATACATCGATCGGGATACCCCCGCGCGGATACCAGTAACCGCCGATGCGCAGCCATTGCGGGCTCAGAAAGTCAGTGAGCCGCCGCGCGATGGTGATCGTGCAATCCTCATGAAACGCGCCGTGATTACGGAAGGAACCGAGATAGAGCTTGAGCGACTTGCTCTCGACCAGCCACTGGCCCGGCACATAGTCGATCACCAGATGTGCGAAATCCGGCGCGCCGGTCATCGGGCAGAGCGAAGTGAATTCCGGCGCGACGAACCGCACGCAATAGGCCACATCCACCTGCGGGTTCTGCACGCGCTCCAATTCGGCCGCGTCGGGGTTCGCAGGCAACGGGGTCGCGCCGCCCAGTTGCGTCAGGCCGCTATAGATGCTTTCACTCATGGCTCAGGCTCCTTTCAGGCTTGGCGCGGCAGCGATGGCGTCGCGCCAGAAATCGGGGTCATCATAGATCGTGGGGTCGGGGATGCGTGCCAGGTCAAACGCCTCGCGCCGCTCGACGCAGGTGCCGCAACGCCCGCAATGGGTCTCCCCGCCCTTGTAGCAGGACCATGTTTGCGCGAAGGGCGTGCCAACTGCAGCCCCTGCGCGCACGATATCGGCTTTGCTTGCGGTGACAAAAGGCGTGTGAAGCGCGATTTGCGCGTATCCGTCAAGCGCCGCGCACTGCATGGCGGCGAAGGCGTCGGTGAAGGCCGGGCGGCAATCGGGATAAATGAAATGATCGCCCCCATGCACCGCCGTGGCAACCGCCCTGTCGCCCTTCGCGGCGGAAATGCCGAAAGCAATGGTCAGCATGATCGCGTTGCGATTGGGCACGATGGTCATCTTCATCGTGTCTTCGGCGTAATGCCCGTCGGGCACGTCCACCGCATCGGTCAGCGCAGAGCCGCTCAGCGCCGCGCCCACACTGCGCAGGTCGATGATGTGATGCGGCACGCCCAGCCGCCGCGCGCAGTCTGCCGCGAAATCCAGTTCCTTGCGGTGGCGCTG
>SKIM01000276.1 GCA_007116445.1 Natronohydrobacter sp. | reverse complement strand
TATCCAACCCCGCCACATGCTCCAGCGCCGCGCGATCGGTGCCCATATGCTCATACTCATAGGTCAGATCCGCCGCCTGCCCCACCAGCATGACATCCGCCCCCGCCATCCAGGCTTTGCGGATCCGCGCATTCAGCACGGGCGCTTCATGGCGTGGATTGGTCCCGACAAGCAGGATTTTCTGCGCGTGATCAATATCTTCAATCGCTGCGGTGCCGACATAGGCCGCACGGTTTCCGGCCGGCAGATGCGCACCATCCGTGCGACATTCCACTTTCCCGCCCTGCCCTTCGATCAGCAGTTTCAACGCATAGGCCGCCTCGGTCGAGACCAGATCGCCCACCAAACCCGTGACCTTCTTGCCCTGCATCGCCTGCGCCGCCGCCGCCAGCGCTTCAGGCCAGGTCGCAGGCCGCAGCTTGCCATTCTCGCGAATATAGGGCCGGTCCAGACGCTGGCGCTTCAGCCCGTCCCAGACATAGCGCGACTTGTCCGACAACCATTCCTCATTCACCCCGTCATGGTTGCGCGGCAGGATGCGCATCACTTCGCGCCCCTTCGTATCCACCCGGATATTCGAGCCGAGCGCATCCATCACATCGATGGTTTCGGTCTTGGTCAGTTCCCAGGGCCGCGCTGTGAAACTGTAGGGCGCCGAGACCAGCGCGCCAACCGGACACAGATCGACAATATTGCCCACCATCTCCGATTCGATCAGCGCGCCCAGATAGGTTGTGATCTCGGCATCTTCGCCCCGGCCCGTCTGCCCCATCACCGACACGCCCGCCACTTCGGTCGTGAAGCGCACGCAACGGGTGCAGGAAATGCAGCGCGTCATGTGGGTTTCGACCAGCGGCCCGAGTTTCAGGTCTTCGGTCGCGCGCTTGGGCTCGCGGTAGCGCGAAAAATCAACGCCATACGCCATGGCCTGATCCTGCAGGTCACATTCGCCGCCCTGATCACAGATCGGGCAATCAAGCGGATGGTTGATCAGCAGGAATTCCATCACCCCTTCGCGCGCCTTCTTGACCATCGGCGAATTGGTGCGGATGACCGGCGGCTCGCCCTTGGGACCGGGCCGCAAATCGCGCACCTGCATCGCACAGGACGCCGCCGGTTTGGGCGGACCGCCGACGACCTCGACCAGACACATCCGGCAATTCCCGGCAATCGACAGCCGCTCATGGTAGCAAAACCGCGGAATTTCGATCCCGGCTTCCTCGCAGGCCTGGATCAGGGTCATCTCGACCGGAACTTCCAGCTCCTGCCCGTCAATGATGATCTTGCGTAACTGGGACATGGATTATCTCTCTCGCAACTGGCGACCAAGCGCCGTGCGCTCGGCCATCTGAGCGCGCGCATAGGCGCAGATTTCGGTTTCACTCGAGGGGTTGTTGACCCCGGCACGTCGCAGATGCGACTCGACAATACCACGCATCCGCGCCTGCTCGGCCTTGTCTTCGACAAAACCCTCGATCTGGGACCGGCTGAACCCCATGCCGCGCGCGTTATTGTAAAGCCCCAGCAGGAAATTCACGCGCGTCAGACGGCCAGGCGGCGCGATGGCCGGGCATGTATCGGTGACATGCTTGATCAGCGCCGCCGTGAACAGCCCGTTGTAAATCGCAGGCGTGCCGCGCAATGTCTCGTTCACTTCAGCCTGCGACGGCGCAGCGCCGGCTTGGGTCGCGGCCAGCACAGCGCCAAGCACCAGCGCGGTCACGGTAGATGATCTGCGCGCGCTCATCCTTCGCATTCCTTTCGTGTCTCGTCCTTGATATGCGCGCTGCCCGTGATCGCACGGCGCGGCGGCGTCATCGCGACCTTGTCGATGACCACAATCGAATCGTAGAAATGCAATCCCCCAAGCGCATTGGCGCTGGCGCGTTCCTGCTGGCCGAAACCGTGATACCAGCAATGCATGTCATCAATCATCGTCTTGGCCGTCTCCAGAAAGCTCGTCTGGCGCCGATAGCCCCCTTCGAAATCCGCCCAATAGGCCGTATGCAGATCCTCGACCAGATAAACCCCGCCTTCGCTGAGAAGCGGGAACAAGCTGCGGAAGCTGGCATGGATATGCGACATGACATGGCTGCCATCATCGATCACCACATCAAGCCCGCCCATCTCGGCGACTGTCGCGCGCAGAAATTCGGGATCGGCCTGCGATCCAATGCGGATCTGCGCCGCTTCGCCATTGGCCACTGCGCAATCAGGGTCGATATCGATGCCGAAAATCACCGCTTCCGGGCCGAACCAGTCGCGCCACATCCGCGCCGAGCCGCCATTCTGCACGCCGATTTCCAGCACCTTCACCGGGCGGTTGCGAAAAGCCGCGAAATGGCGCTCATAAATCGGCAGGTAATGCAGCCATTTGTGAATGGCACGTTCCTTGTTTTCCCAAAAGAATTCCTCGATCGCGCCCGAATATTGCGCGGGCTTTTGCGTCACCAGCTGCGCTGCCGGATCCTGCGCCGGAGCTTCCACGACCTCACCCGAAATCCGCCGCAATTTGGCCCGCATCCGTTGATCAATTCCCGACAAGATCATCGCCTCACCCCTCTGCCGCGACGCAACGCTGGTCGCGCCATGACTGCGCCGTTTCCAACCAGGCCCAACCGAAAGCCCGCTCTGAAGGCCCATCGCGACGCAAATCGGCCAGCCGCGCAAGCCCTTCGTCCAGCGTAGGGCGATGTCCGGCCGGAATATGCCACATGACGAAATGCTGATCGCCCATCACCTCGAACCACTCTGCGCGGCGCGCATAGAATTGCCGATGGACCGTATTCCAGACGAAATTTTCCAGCGCCGCCGCATCTTCCCAAACGGTCAGATTGGCCACAAAACGCGGATCCCCCGCGATGCAGTTTTCCGTATTGCCGGTGCCGGGTGCGCCCGACCCCTCCATCATCCAGACAAATCCCGCCGAGCGCTTGCCAATCCCGTTGACCAGATCGAGCG
>SKIM01000035.1 GCA_007116445.1 Natronohydrobacter sp. | reverse complement strand
TGTGCGCCAATAGCCTGTCTGCGCACCTTGCCAGCGGTCAGCTTTCGCGAAGAAAGACAGGGCTGTCGGGCTGTGACAGGTCTGGTGTGAAAACATAGCCGCCAGTGTCAAACGCTTGCAGTCCGGCAGGGTCCGTGATGCGGTGTTCCATGATGAAACGGGCCATGGCACCGCGGGCTTTCTTCGCGTGAAAGCTGATGATCTTCGGGGCCTCGCCGTCGCGCAATTCCTTGAAGACCGGGGTGATTATGCGCAGGCGCAGCGCCTGTTGATCCACTGCGTCGAAATATTCGGCCGATGCGCAATTCACGAGTACCTGTGCGCCTACTTCGGCACCCGCCTGATTGAGCCGCTGGGCGATGCGGTCGCCCCAATACTCATAGAGCGACGTGCCGCGCGCGGTTTTCAGGCGGCTTCCCATTTCCAGACGGTAGGGTTGCATGGCGTCAAAGGGTCGCAGCAGCCCATAGAGCCCCGACAGGATGCGCAGATGCCCCTCTGCCCAGTCCAGTGCATCTGCGTCCAGCGAGGCGGCGTCGAGCCCGGTATAGGTGTCACCATTGAATGCATGGAGCGCCGCACGGGTCTGTTCAGGCGCGGGGTCCGGCGCGAAACTCTCGAAGCGCTCAAGGTTCAGCTCTGCCAGCTTGTCGCTGATCTTCATCAACTTCTTCAGCCCCTCAGCCCCGATCTGCCGCGCCTGCCGCGCCAGTGACACGGCATCTTGCTGAAATTCCGGGCGCTGAAGGGGGCGGGATTGGCCGCGCGCGGACCAGTCGAGTTTCTTGGCAGGGGAGAGAACGACGAGCATGATCTTGTTATTTCCGTGTTGCGTGGCTGATGATCTACCCCATGTCATCCGATTGTCCAGCCCCCGCGCGTGCGCTGCCTTGCTCTTTGGGGGCGCCGCGCTTAGGTAGAAGCAAAGCTGCCAAAGGAGTGCGCGATGCTGTCCCTGATTCAGATATTTCTGCTGGTTTTGAACGTGGCACAGATGATCATCATCGTGCATATCATCCTCAGCTGGCTGATCAATTTTCAGGTGATTTCGCTCAGCTCGCCCATGGTGGCATCGATCTGGGATGGCTTGAACCGGCTTCTGGAACCCGCATATGAACGTATCCGGTCGTTTCTGCCCTCGATGGGCGGTATCGATCTGGCGCCGCTGATCGCCCTGATCGCGATTTATGCCATCCGCATCATCCTGATCAACAACATGGCGATGTTTGTCTGACCCCATGTCCGCGCCTGAAGCGATCCTGTCGCAAGTCTTCGGTTTTTCAGGCTTCCGTCCCGGGCAGGCCGAGATCGTCGAGGCGGTCATGGCCGGTCAGGATACATTGGCCATCATGCCCACAGGCGGCGGCAAGTCGCTGTGCTTTCAGCTGCCTGCGCTCTGCCGCGAGGGGTTGACCGTGGTCATTTCGCCTTTGATCGCGCTGATGCGTGATCAGGTGCGGGGGCTGCAGGAGCTGGGAGTCGCCGCAGGGGCTTTGACCTCGGGCAATACCGAGGCCGAGACGGACGCGGTGCATCTGGCGCTGTCGCGGGGCGAATTGAAGCTGCTTTACATCGCGCCCGAGCGGCTGGCGGGCGGGGCAACGATCGACCTCTTGCGGCGTTCAAATTGTGGTTTGATTGCGGTGGATGAGGCCCATTGCGTCAGTCAATGGGGCCATGATTTCCGTCCCGATTACCTGCGTCTTGGGGATCTGCGCCGCGCGCTGCGCGTGCCGCTTGCCGCCTTCACGGCCACGGCCGATGCCGAAACACGCGCCGAGATCATCCGGCGGCTCTTCGACGGCGAGGCACCGCAGATTTTCCTGCGCGGATTTGATCGGCCCAACATCACGCTGAATTTCGCGGTCAAGGACAGTCCGCGCAAGCAGTTGATGGCCTATGCGGGCGCGCGCAAGGGCCAGTCGGGCATCATCTATTGCGCAACGCGCGCGCGCACGGAATCGCTGGCGCAGGCCCTGTGCGAGGCAGGCCACAATGCCCGCGCCTATCACGGCGGGATGGAAGCGCATGCGCGCCGCATGGTTGAGGAGCTGTTCCAGCGCGAGGATGATCTGATCGTGGTCGCCACGATTGCTTTCGGGATGGGGGTGGACAAACCCGATATCCGCTGGGTCGCCCATGCTGATCTGCCGAAATCCATCGAAGGCTACTATCAGGAAATTGGTCGGGCCGGGCGTGACGGGGCACCGGCTGACACGCTGACGCTGTTTGGCCCTGATGACATCCGTCTGCGCCGCGCGCAGATCGACGAAAGCCCCGCGCCGCTGGAGCGCAAGCAGGCCGATCATGCCCGGCTCAATGCGCTGCTGGGGCTGGCCGAGGCGACAGCCTGCCGCCGTCAGGTGCTTCTGTCCTATTTCGGTGAAGCGTCCGGGCCGTGCGGGAATTGTGACCTCTGTGCGCGGCCTGTGACGCTGTTCAATGCCACGACACCGGTGCGCAAGGCGCTTTCGGCGATCCTGCGCACGGGCGAAAGTTTCGGCGCAGGCCATCTGATTGATATCCTGACAGGCAATGTGACCGCAAAGGTGCGCGACCGGGGCCATGACGGGCTGCCGACATTCGCGGTCGGGCGTGATCTGAGCCGTGCCAAGTGGCAGGCGGTCTTTCGGCAGATGATGGGGCGTGACCTGATCCGCCCGGACCCCGAACGCCATGGGGCGCTGCGCATGACCGAGGCCGCGCGCCCGATCCTGCGCGGCGAAGCGGAAATTCACCTGCGCGAAGACACAGTGGCGCGTGCCAAAGACGGGCCCGCGGTCCGCGCGCTGGTGTCGGATGAGGACGCGCCGCTCCTGTCCGCGTTGAAGGCGCGCCGCCGGGCCTTGGCCGAAGAGGCGCGCGTGCCCGCCTATGTGATCTTCACCGACCGCACGCTGATCGAGATGGCCGAGACCCGGCCCGACAGCATGGATGCAATGGCGCGCATTTCCGGCGTGGGCG
>SKIM01000220.1 GCA_007116445.1 Natronohydrobacter sp. | reverse complement strand
GAAATCAGGAATATCAGCGTCGGGATCGTGTAGCCTGCAATCGCGATCGTGGAGAGCTGCAACCCTTTTGCGCCATGCGCATAGAGCATCAGCGGCACAGCCGTGATCACCCCGCAGCCCAACAGCAACATCCAATCCGACGCGCCGGCTTGCGCGGTAAACAGTGCGCCAGTCGATGCCGCCCAGAGAAGATATCCCAGCGCGAAGGGCAGCAGGATCAACGCTTCCAGCGCAAAACCCTGATTCGGACCGATGGGCAGGGCGCGCTTGAAAAATGCATAACCGCCCCAGCTGAAGACCAGCAGAAGCGCGCCGATGGGCAGGCTGCCGGCCTCAACTGTGAGCACGACGACCGCCGCGACCGCCAGCCCCACGGCGCCCCATTGCCGCAGGCTCAGCCGGTCACCCAAAAGCCCCGCCCCGAGCGCCACCGAGAAGATCGGATTGATATAATAGCCGAGCGCGGCCTCCATGGCCTGACCCGACTGGATCAGCCAGACATAGGTGCCCCAATTGACCGAGATCAGCGCGGCCGTGACAAAGCCCATCGCCAGCATGCGTGGCGAGGCCAGAGCCGCGCGCAGATCCGCCGTGCGGCCCAGCCACAGAAGCACGCCAAGCGCCACCGGCACTGCCCAGATCACCCGATGTGCGATCACTTCCACTGTAGGAACATGCGCCAACGCCTTGAAATAAAACGGAAGCGCACCCCAGATCAGGAAAGCGGCTGCTGCGAAGCCGAAGCCGCGCGCTGTGTCTTCATGCATCCGGCAGCCCCGCGCGCACCGCGTCCATGAAAGCCTCACCGCGCTTCTCGAAATCGGGATACTGGTCGAAACTCGCCGCAGCGGGCGCAAGCAGCACGACCTCGCCGGGCTCTGCCTCGGCCATGGCACGGGCGACGGCGCGCTCCATCGTCTCGCAGATCTCATGCGCGGTCGGGCCGATCTGCAAGGCAAATTCGCGCGCCGAATGGCCGATCAGATAGGCCTTGCGCACCCGGTCCAGATGCGGCGCAAGCCCGGCGATCCCGCCCTCTTTGCCCAAGCCGCCCGCGATCCAGCGGATGCGCTCGAACGCTTGCAGGGCCTGCGCGGCGCTTTCGGCATTGGTGGCCTTGCTGTCATTGATATAGCGCACCCCGCCATGATCCGCGACGAGTTGCGAGCGATGCGGCAGGCCCGTGAAGCTGTCCAGCGCATCCTCGATCAGGCGCGGCGCAAGGCCCAGTGAGCGCGCGACTGCATAGGCCGCGCAAGCATTCTGATGATTATGCGCCCCCGGCAGTCCCGCCATCGGCCGCAAATCAATCGACGCCACCTGCTTGCCTCGCCTGTATTCCGACAAGAACCCCTTGCGCGCAAAGACATTCCAGCCCGGTCCCAACAGCTTTTGCCCCGAAGAAATGCGGATCACCCGCGCATCTTCCGGCGCTTGCGAGAGTTGCCCAGCCAGAAACTGGCCCTCCAATTCATCCACGCCAATCACAGCGCGGTCCGGCCCACCTTCAGCAAATAGCCGGCGCTTCGCTGCGAAATAGCCCCCCATCCCGTGATGGCGGTCCAGATGATCGGCCGAGAGATTGGTGAAGACAGCAATATCCGGCGTCAATGCGCGGGCCAGCTCGGTCTGATAGCTCGACAGTTCCAACACGATCACTTCGCCGTCTTGCGGCGGGTCAATCGACAAGACCCCCTTGCCGATATTGCCTGCCATCTGCGACGGTCGACCCGCTTCCTGCAGGATATGGTGGATCAGCGCCGTCGTGGTGGATTTGCCGTTCGAGCCAGTGACCGCCACGACCTTGGGCGGCTGGTCAAACTCTATCGTCCGCGTCGTGGTGAAACTGCGGAAAAACAGCCCGATATCATTGTCCACCGGCACACCTGCTGCCAGCGCAGCAGCGATGATCCGATTGGGCGCAGGGTAAAGATGCGGGATGCCGGGGCTGGTCACAAGTGCCGCCACGCCGGACCAATCCACCCGCGTCAGATCGTGCAGATCCACGCCTGCGGCTTCGGCCCTGGCCCGCGTCTCTGGGCTGTCATCCCAGGCCAAGGGCACAGCCCCCCCTGCGACCAGACCGGCGCAAGTGGCCAGGCCCGACCGCCCCAATCCCAACACGGCCACGCGCTGCCCGTCGAACCCCTGCACTGCGATCATTGCGCTGCCCCTTCCTGCATCACACCCGCCTATCTGATCGAACTCACCGGCCTGTGCAAGGCTTGCTCTTGCGCCTGCGCCTGACCGGCGCTAGCCTTGCTGCGTTGCAGCGAAAGGGCGGCTATGCTGGGGATCGCGGTCATTATCGGGGCGCTGACAGCGCTGATCTATCTCGCCTATCGTGGCGTCAGCCTGCTGTTGCTGACCCCGGCGCTTGCCGTTCTTGCGGTGCTACTGGCCGAGGGTGGCCCGATGCTGGCCAGCTACACGCAGATCTTCATGACGGCCACTGGCGGCTTCATTATCCAGTTCTTCCCCCTGTTTCTGCTCGGCGCCGTCTTTGGCAAGCTGATGGAGGCGTCCGGCTCAGCGCAGATGCTGGCCTCGGGCATCATTCGCGGCCTCGGCCCGCGCCGCGCGATCCTCGCGGTGATCCTGTCCTGCGCGGCGATGACCTATGGCGGCGTGTCGCTCTTTGTCGTGGCCTTCGCGGTCTGGCCCATCGCCTCGGCGCTGTTTCGCGATGCCGATCTGCCCAAGGTGCTGATCCCGGCCACGATCGCACTGGGGGCATTTACCTTCACCATGACCGCCCTGCCCGGCACTCCCGCGATTCAGAACGCGATCCCGATGCCCTATTTCGGCACCACCCCCTTCGCCGCGCCTGGACTGGGCGTGCTGACCGGCGTGATCATGCTCGCACTCGGCTGGGTCTATCTGGAGCGCCGTGCCCGCAGTCTCGGGCCGGGCTACGGCGAAGACGGCGCAATGGCCGCCGAGGGTCCGCGCGATGATCTGCCGTCCCTGCT
>SKIM01000173.1 GCA_007116445.1 Natronohydrobacter sp. | reverse complement strand
GCGCCCAGCGCCTGCGCGACCTGCCGCGTCAGCGTCACCAGCAGATTGACCCCGAGGCTCATATTACCCGCGCGCACGATCCGCCCGCTCTCGCCCGCCTGCGCTATCGCGGCCAGATCCGCCTCTGTGAAACCAGTTGTGCCAATGACATGCGCGACGCCTGCCTGCGCCGCGGCATGCGCCAGGGCGACGGTCACAGCAGGGGTGGTGAAGTCGATGATCACGTCGCTGCATTCCAGCGCCACGGCCAGATCGTCGGTCACGACAAGCCCCCGCACAGCCCCGCCCATCACGGTTCCCAGATCCTGACCGATCCAGTCGTGGCCTGCCCGTTCGACCACGCTTGAGAGCGTCGCGCGCTTCTCCGCATCGATCAGTTTCACCAGCATCTGCCCCATGCGCCCCGACGCGCCCATCACTGCCATTCGCATGCCCCAACCCCTTGCATCAGTCACATTCTCGCGTTTCGCATAACGGGATGGGCGGAAAATGGCAAAGCCTCGTTGCGCGCAATCCCAGAGTCTTCTACACCTGATCCATGGCACAACGTCGTTTTGAAAAATCTTCAGGCCCTTCGCAGCGACAACTGCGTGTTGGGGAATTGATCCGCCGCGAACTGGCGGAGGTGCTCTCGCGCGGCGATGTGCATGACCCTGATCTCTCGCGCGTGCCGATCACGGTCAGCGAAGTGCGCACCTCGCCTGACCTGAAGATCGCCACAGCCTATGTCATGCCACTGGGCGGACAGGGCCAACCCGAAGCGCTGGCCGCCCTGCGCCGTAACAAGGCCGAGCTGCGCCATCTCGTCTCGCGCAAGATGGCGCTGAAATACGTTCCCGATCTGCGCTTCCAGCTCGATGAGACATTCGACCGGATCGATGACACGCGCCGGCTGTTCGAGGATGAGCGCGTCAAGCGCGACATCGCGCAAGGATCCGAGGGTGATGCGACCGAAGGCTGACTTTCTTGCCATGCTGGCCGCACTTTTCCTGACGGCCACCAGCGCGCAAGCCGACTGCACACGCACAAGCTTCCACGACCAGAGCTTCACCTATTGCGAAGCGCGGATCACTGATGATCTGCGGCTGTTTCTCTATGGTGCCAATGAGCAGGTCTATGGCAATTTCCGCAATATCGACGAGGCTTTGGCCAGTGAAGGCAAGAAGCTCGCTTTCGCGATGAATGCCAGCATGTATCATCCCGATCGTCGTCCGGTGGGCCTGTTCATTCAGGATGGCAAAGAACTGTCCCGGATCGTGACATCAGAGGGGCCAGGCAATTTCGGTCTGCTGCCCAATGGCGTCTTCTGCATCGAGGCCGAACGCTTCACCCTGATTGAAAGCCGTCGTTTCGCAGCTGCGCCGCCTGCATGCCGTGACGCGGTGCAATCGGGTCCGATGCTGATCATCGACCGCGCTTATCACCCGCGTTTCATCGCAGAGTCAAGCTCGCGGCTGATCCGCAACGGGGTCGGCGTGTCCGGCGACGGTAAGCGCGCGGTTTTCGTGATCGCCAACAGCCCGGTCAATTTCTTTGAATTCGCGCGCTTTTTCCGCGATTACCTCGGCATGCCACAGGCCCTGTATCTTGACGGCAATGTCTCGCGGCTGCATGCCCCCGCACTCCGGCGGTCGGATTGGGGCACGCTTCTGGGGCCGATTGTCGGCAAGGTTGTTGACGCGCCCGCGTCCAGGAATTAGCAGGCGGTCTTCAGATGAAGGATGGATCATGGGACGCAAGCGCAAGGGCCGCGCCATTTCAGGCTGGCTGATCATCGACAAGCCTGCAGGTGTGACGTCAACCGCCGTGGTGAACAAGGTGCGCTGGGCTTTGCAGGCGCAAAAGGCAGGCCATGCAGGCACACTCGACCCAGCGGCAACTGGCGTGCTGGCTGTGGCGCTGGGCGAGGCCACGAAGACCGTGCCCTATATCACCGATGCGCTGAAATGTTACCGTTTCATGGTCCGCCTTGGGCAGGCCACCAACACTGATGACGCCGAGGGCACTGTCATCGCCGAAAGCGATCTGCGCCCGACCGATGCGGAAATCGTCGCTGCGCTGGGAGCATTTCGCGGCGAGATCGCGCAAGTGCCGCCGCAGTTTTCCGCCGTCAAGGTCGAGGGCGAGCGCGCCTATGACATCGCGCGCGCGGGCGATGAGATGGACCTGGCCGCCCGCCCACTCTGGGTGGAGAAGCTGGAGCTTGTCGCGCGGCCCGATGCCGATCATGTCGAGCTGGAAATGGTCTGCGGCAAGGGCGGCTATGTGCGCGCGATTGCCCGCGATCTGGGCGCGGCCCTGGGCTGTCACGGCCATGTCGCCTGGCTGCGGCGCACATGGTCAGGGCCGTTTGATGCCAGCGACGGGCTGAGCCTCGCGCAGATCGACGCGCTGGCCCAAGACCCGGCACTCGACGCGCATCTGCGCCCGCTGGAACAGGGGCTGGCCGATCTGCCCGAACTGCCCGCAACGCCAGAAGGCGCGGCGCGGCTGCGCAATGGCAATCCGGGCATGGTGCTGAGCGCATCCGTTGACTATGGCGATGAGGCCTGGGCCAGCTATCAGGGCCGCGCTGTGGCTGTGGGGCGATACAAGTCGGGCGAATTGCACCCGTCGCGCGTCTTCAACCTCGACTGATGGACAGCGCGGCCGTCATCATCCGCAGCCATCGCAAAGGCGATGCGCCGTCAGTGGCCGTCTATTCGCCCTGCGAGCGCTACCGCTACATGCTGACGCGCGAATGGGCACCGGACCGGGGGCGCGCGCTGTTTGTGATGCTCAACCCTTCGACGGCAACCGAGGTGCAGAATGACCCGACAGTGGAGCGCTGCGAACGCCGCGCACGCGCGCTGGGGTTCGGGGCCTTTCGGGTCTGCAATATCTTTGCCTATCGTGCGACGGATCCGCGCGAGATGCGCGCGCAAGCTGATCCGGTCGGTCCACTCAATGATCACGCCATAGCCGAGAGCGCGCCCT
>SKIM01000015.1 GCA_007116445.1 Natronohydrobacter sp. | reverse complement strand
GCGCGCCCGCTGGTGGCGCGGGAATGGCTGGTCTCGGATGGCTGGTCGAATGGCGACTGGCATGGCTGCACCTGGTCGCGCCGGATGGTGACGCGGCGCGACAACGCGCTGGTGCTCAGCATCGCCGAAGATCCGGCCAATCCCGGCGACTGGCTCTGCGGTGAGATCCAGCTTCAGGCCCGGTTCCTCTATGGCACGTTCGAGGCCCGGATCCGCACCGACCGCGCTTCGGGGGCGAATGCCGCGCTGTTTACCTATATCGGCCCGGTCCATGGCCAGACCCATCAGGAAATCGATGTCGAGATCCTGACCCGCGACACGTCGCGTTTTCAGGTCGGCACCTATATCGACGGGGTGCCGCAGGAGGGCGGCGCCGTCATTGCGCTGCCCGCGCGCGCAGATGCGGATTTCCTGACCTATTCCTTCATCTGGGAGCCCGCGCGCATCCGCTGGTTCGTCGAGGGCGAACTGGTGCATGAAATGACCGGTGAGACTGTGCCGCAAGTGGCGCAGAAGATCTATCTCAGCCACTGGAATACCGAAACCCTGACTGACTGGATGGGGGTCTGGTCGGATCCGGGCCGACCACTGGAGATGCATGTCGACTGGCTGGCCTATACGCCTTACGGGATGGGCTGCGTGCATGACGGCTCGGTGCTGTGCGGGGGGCGCGCCGAGGATTGAGCGCGGCCGTGACCGCAGCGGCCTGTGGGCATGACGCTTGGCCTCAGGATCGGCCGAAGAATTCGCGCCGCAATCCGCGCCCGACCCAGCGCAGCCGCAGCAGATTGCCGATCAGATGGCGCGGATTGCGCAAGGCGGCGCGATTGCGGAATTTCATCCGCCAGATCCCCGGTGCCTGACTGTGCGAGCCCGAACTGCCCACGCGGTAAGCCGCACCCGGAAAGGGCAGGGGCGCGAGCGGCGTGCCGCGTGTGGCGAGAATGGGCTTTATGCGGATATGGCTGCCCAGCATGGTCTTGATCCAGTCGATCCCGGCGGTTTCGGCACTGGCGGGCAGATCATAGAGATCGCGGCGGATGATCAGGCTGGTGCCGCAGAGCTCGTCGAACTGGCGGATGCGCAGGAACCATCGCCCGTCATCATCCCACAGATAGCCTTGTTCGACAAACCAGCCATGGGCCTCGGGGTGGCGCGCAACATGGGCGACGATGGCATTGCTGAGCAGATCGTCATCATCCACGACCATGAAGAAGCGGCTGTCGGGCGCGGCCTGCATGCCGGCCAGCACCCGCCGCCCCTTGTCGAGGCGGACCGCATCATAGACGACCTCTCGTGGATGCTGTGCGAGATCGTAAATGTCATTGGGCGGCAGATCCACGCGCGCCACGCTGATGCCGTCGGGCAGGGGCGGCAGGCTGGCACCCGTATTGGCGACGACCACACAGGCCCAGTCCGGGTGGCTTTGACCTGCCACCGAGGCCAGCGTCTGTTCCAGCCGCGCCGTGAGCGCGCCCCAGTCACGCGCATTCTGCGGATGGCGGACCGGGATGATGAAGGTCACAAGGGGCATCGGATCTGGTTCCTGTCACATACGTTTGGGCGCGCGGCCTGCGGGAGGATCGGGGCTTGATCTCAAGGTGCAGGGGAGCATAGTAGGGCTGTCGCGTAAAGCCTTGTATACACGTCAATTCAGAGTGAAGCGCGCCCCGAAATCTGATGCCAGATGCGTCCTGCGCAGATTCTGGTATGTGGGTATTCGCAGGCGTGCAGCCTGGTTTGATGCCTGATGTTGATACGCTAGTGCGAAAGAAGAGGACATGCCCCTGAACCTGAAGCACACTGCCAAGGCAGGTTTGCGCAAACTTGGCTGGCGGCTGGAACGCATGGGGCCGCCCCCAGCCCCGCAGCCGGAGGCAAGGATCTGTGCGCATGCGCTCGAGGCGTTGCACCGGATCTGGGATGGCGCGCCATGTCTGTTTCAGCTGCGCCTTGATGAACTGGTTGATTATAATGGGTTTGCACATTCCAGAAACAAGTTTCATCCCCATTCGCATGCAGCGCGGCTGATGATCACGCAAGGGCAGGGCGCGGCCGATGCGTTTCTGGAACAATATTACGCGACCTTCCAGCCCGCCAATGCCGCACAGGCTATGCCCGGTTTCGCGGATGCGCCCGCAGCCCTTCATGCGGCCCCGTCGCATCTGGTCTGCTGGGCCCCGTTCTTTGTGCGCTCCCAGATGGAAATGCACCGGGATGTTGCGACCTTCATACAGCATGATAACGCTGAACATGGCTTCCCGTCTGGTCATCTGGAGGTAGATGGATGCCATTGGCACGGGCCTTTGACATATGAGAAACGCAGTGTCGAGTTGCGGAGACTGGACCTTATCCACGAGTCACTTTCCAAAAGCGGTTATGATTTGTCCTACGGACCGGTGAGCGTTCGTGTGCTGCGACGTGGTCCGGATCTACGATTCATAATCGGCGGGGGGGGCTATCACAGGGTTGCAGTTGCTGCTGCGCTGGGAGTGGCGCATGTGCCTGCGGCCTTCATGGTTCCGGCCATTTTTGATGTGGATGACGTCGCGTGGTGGCCGCAGGTCCGAAACGGTCTCTGGACAGCGACGCAGGCGCGTCACTACATCGATTATCTGTTCGATTTCGATTCGCGCGCCTGGGCGCGCGCCCAGGGACTCGTTCAGGATTGAGACATTGTGAAACCTTCAGGTCGTATATGGCCTGCAGAGATTCTGATGCGCCGATGGACATGATGGGCTGGCCCATATCTGTCAGCCACAGACGATGTGCTGAGATTGGAAGATATTTTGGTGGATTCGCCACAACATGAGTTCAAGAAGGCGGGTCTGAAACGCGCAGCCATCACGGGATGGTTGTGGAATTTCCTGATCCAGCTCACCACCCTCTTCTTCACGGCGCTGGTCTTTCTGATCACCTCGCGGCTGCTTGATCCGGTCAGTTTCGGGATCGTGGCCTTTGGCGCGGCGGCGGTGGCGCTGATCGCCTCGGTCATGCCGACAGCTTTCGGCGAGGCGCTGGTGCAGCGCGAAGACCTGCGCGACCAGCATCTGAATTCGGTTTTCTGGCTCTGCCTGGGGCTGGCAGGCGCGGCTTATGGTCTGCTGATGCTGGCCGCCCCCGTCATCGCCGCGCATCAGGAGGTCGATCTGCTGGTGCCGATTCTGGCACTGCTGGGATCAAAACTGTTTTTTGACGCGATCGGCACCGTGCCCAATGCGCTCCTGACCCGGCGGATGGAATTTCGCGCGCTCGCGATCCGGTCGGTGCTGGCCAATATGGCGGGGGCGGCGATCTGTCTGACGCTGATCTGGCTGGGCCATCCGCTCTGGGGGCTGGTGATGTCGCAGGTCACCTCGCCGCTGGTGTCGATGGTGATCGTGGTCTGGGTCACGCGCTGGCGGCCCTCGGGGGGATTCGCGCGATCCGCGATCCGCGATCTGTCGCATTTCGGGCTGAGCACGCTGGGCGGGCAGGTTCTGAACCAGTCGCGGATCAGCCAACTGCTTTTCGGGCTGATGCTGGGACCAGCAGCACTGGGGCTTTATTTCTTTGCCCGCAGGCTTTTCGGATTGCTCTCGGATCTGACGGCAGGGGCATTCGGCGCGGTCAGCGGGGTGCTCTTTGCCACGCTGCAATCGGACCCGGTGCGGCGCAAGAGCGCCTTTACCATCGCGAGCTTCGCCTCGACCGCTCTGGGCTTTCCGGTCTTTGGCGGGCTGATCGTGCTCGCACCCGCAGCCGTGCCGCTGGTTTTCGGCCCGCAATGGGGCGAGGCCGTGATCATGGTCCAGGCGCTGAGTGTCACCGGGCTCATGGCCTCGCTCGGCATCATCCAAGGCGCGCTGATCCGCTATCTGGGCGCGGCGGGCTGGTGGTTTCGCTACCAGTTGCTGACCCATGTGACAGGCTGGGGGCTGATCGTGGTGCTGGCCCCGTTCGGGGCCGCAGTGGTCGTGATTGCGCTGGCCTGCCGGACCGTGTTGCTCTGGCCCATGACCGTGCGCAAATCCGCGCAACTGCTTGATTTGCGTTTCGGGGAATATCTGAGCAGCTTTGCCGCGCCCGCATGCGCGACATTGATGGCCATGGCCTGGGTTCTGCTGCTGCCCGCGCTTGTGCCGGGGGCGGGCCCCTGGGGGCTGCTTGGCGCGCAGATCGGCTCGGGGGCGGTGGTCTATGTGCTGACGCTCGCGCTTCTGGCGCGCAGCCAGATCGCGCAGGCCCGCGCATTCTGGCGCAAACGCAAGGAAGGACAGGGATGAAACTGACATTCTATCGCGGCCCCGAGCCGAATTTCGGGGATGAGCTGAATGTGATGCTCTGGGACCATCTGCTGCCCGAAGGCTTTCTTGACGAAGACGAGGATGCGCTCTTTCTCGGCATCGGTTCGATCCTGTGGGATTACCTGCCCAAGGCGCCGATGAAACATGTGATGGGCTCGGGTTATGGCGGCTATACGCCCCCGCCTGATGTGCAGGACGGGTCGTGGAATATCTGTTGGGTGCGCGGCCCACAGACCGCCCGGATATTGGGAATCGATCCTGACTTGGCGATCACTGACGCAGCGGTGCTGTTGCGCGCCATCCCCCTGCCGGAGCCTGCGACAGGGATCGATCTGGCCTTCATGCCGCATATCGACAGTATCGCGCGCGGTGACTGGGCGCGGGTCTGCGAGATCGCGGGCATCACCTATCTTGATCCGCGCGCCGATCCGATGACGCTGATTGCCCAGATCCGGGGCGCGCGGCTGGTGCTGACCGAGGCGATGCATGGGGCCATCGTCGCCGATGCGCTGCGCACGCCCTTCATCCCCTTCATCCCCCATCACCCCGACCATCGCGCCAAATGGCAGGATTGGGCCGCCTCGCTGCAGCTGGAGTTGCGCAGCCAGCCCTTGCCTGTGAGCACAGCGCTGGATCTCTATGTTGGTCTGACCGGGGGACAGGGGCGCGGCAAGCCTTCGCAATGGTTGCGCAACCATGCGCTGATGCAGCCTGTGCACCGGATGCTGACCCATCGCGCCGCGCGGCGGCTCAGGCATATTGCCGCAACTGTTGCGCCGCAGCTTTCCGATGAGGCGCAGATCACCCGCGCGACCGCGCGCTGCCTGGAGGCGCTGGAGCGTTTCGTGGCGGCTGAGCAGACCCGGCGCTGAGCGCGTCAGATCCCAGACCGAGCGGGGCTCACCATTCCCGGATCGCGGGATCGCGGCTGAGCGCTACGCGCGCGAAGAGAAAAGGCATGCGCGCGGGCAGCAACGGGTCATATCGCATCAGCTTGCGCAGGGCATCCGTCGGCGGCATGCGGCCTTTCAGCAGGCTGCGGATGAAGAGAAACCCATAGGCGCGCCGGTATTTGCGGAAGGCCTGATCCACCTCGGCACGCGCCAGCGTCATGGCGTGCGGCATGGCGCGCAGTTTTTCCTGCAAGAGCAATTGATATCCGATCCGGCCCATCGTGGCGGGCGCGTTCCAGTCGAAGGCGGCGTAGAAGATATTGACCCCGGTGCCGCAGATGACATTGCGCCGCCAGGAAATCACCATGGCAGGCCCGTCGAGCGCGAGATGGATCCACAGCAGGTGATCCTCGCCCGCGCTGCGCTGCTCGGTGTCAAACCGCAGCCCCTTGAGTGCTGTGCCGCGCAACACCACGGCCGATGTGTGGCACAGGCATTCTGCTATCATTTCGGCTGCCAGCGCGCCGGGCGCAAAACCCATCTCCAGACCATCTTCCGAAATCTCCTGCGCCTTGGATCGGAGCGCGGCTCCGCTATCGCGCAGCACCATGACTTCGGTGTTGTAGCTCTCGTAGATATCACCACGTCCATTGTCGCAGAAATACATGTCATAACCGCGCCCGAGCGCGGCCAGTGCATCGGCGATATGGGGGGGCTGCCAGCTGTCATCGGAATCGAGAAAGGCGATGTAGTCAAAGCCCTGCGCCTCGGCCAGATCCAGACCGCGATTGCGCGCCCCGCCAGGGCCGGTATTGGCCTGGGGATGCAGCGACCATGTGACCTGCGCGCTCTGCTCCAGCCCGTCGAGATCAGGGCCCGGTGGCAGCGGGGAGCTGTCATCAATAATGAAGACATGCAAGGCCGTGCCTTCGGGCAGCTCCTGGGCATAGACACTGTCCATGGCGCGACGCAGGATCCCGGCCTCGCGCTGGTAGAAGGGAATGATGACAGCGACACGAGCCGTCGGCATATCAGGACGCTTCCGAAAGGGGCCGACCATGGCAATATGATCGCGATATCGTCTCGCTATCAGCCACCCCCGCATCCGTCAATCTGCGCGCCGCGTCCTTGCGTGGTCATGCTGGAGGACGAATCAGAACGAATCCAGAACAAGGCTGTTCTGACGTCATGGAGTGCTCCGGCGGCACCGGGCTGCCCAAAATTTCTGCAGCATTGTCAGCAGGGTCTTTGCAGCCTGCAATTCTGCAGGGCACAGAGGGCCGGGACATGTTAACAATCTTGAACGGATATTAATAAACTGGTAATGAATTTGAACAGTACCTGTCTCGGATCCAAAAGGAATAGTGTAATGAGCGATAATCAGACCAAAAAAGCATGGACAGCACCGGCAATGACGACTCTGGACGTGGAGCGGACCCTGAGCGGTAACACCACCGTTCTGCCCGAAGGCCAACTCGGCCAGCTGGTGGGTGGCGGAACCGTGATCGGTTCGGGGCCTTCCTGATCCCGGCTGGATCAACTGCTGCCATTTCTGACATTGAAACAGCCCGTGATGCTGCCACGGGCTGTTTTATATTTGGGGCCTTTGCCGTGCAGGGCGACAGGCCTGCATCTGTAATTTGCGCGGATTGCAGTTGCGAATTGCAATTTGCAATTTTTCAGGGCCGCATCTGACAGGCCGTGTTAATAAACTTGAACGGTCCTTCATGAAGCCGTAATCATGATCCATAATTTTACCTCGTATCCAAAAGGACGTGTTTGATGAGCGAGACCAAGACCAAGAAAGCATGGAAAGCCCCGGCCGTGACGACACTGGGCGTTGAGCGCACTCTGAGCGGGAACTTCACCTTCTGCGCTGAAGGTGTGAGAACCGGTTTCTTCGACAACAATGGGAATGAGCTGGTCGGTCTCAATGGCCCCAACAGCTGCAGCTAAGCCTGGCTTTTGCTGAAAAGCACATGACAAAAACAGCCCGTTACGCGCGTAACGGGCTGTTTTCATGTCCGGGGTCGGCAGCAGCGCTGTCACAGGCTGTCGGGCCTGCGATAGCTGCGGATCTCGATCTGTTGCGAAAACCGCATGCAGTTGCGCGCCAGCGCCGCGCGGTCGATGAAAAACTGCGCCAGTTCCGGCCGGTAGACAGTGTTGAGCAGGATCTCGACGGCCAGTCCGGGGCGGTCGGTGACCGTGGGCTCGGGCGCCGTCTCGATCCAGTGCAGCACGTCCAGCGCGACCGGTTCGGGCACGAACATTTCCGGCGCATGCAGGTGGAACTTGTCCTCGCGCATGATGTCGCGTGTCAGCCGGGTCGGGTCGATGCCGAATCGCTCCACCGCGTCGCGCCAGAGCTTGATGCGATTGACCCCGCCATGCAGCAGCGGTCTGTCATCGGCGGGGTTGAGCACGGCCACATCATCGCAGATGATCGGCCAGCCATGGGTGAAATGCAGCTCGGTCACCCGCGTGGATTTCCCTGCCCCTGACGGCCCGGTAAAGGCCCAGACCCCTTCGGGCGTCTGGATCGCCGACAGATGCAGCGGAATCAGACCGCGCATATGCAAAAGCGTCGCGAATCCCGTGCCCAGAAGATAGGCGCGCATGTCGCTTTCCAGCGCATCGGGCAGCATTTCGACCGTGATGCGATCCGGGCGCTCGATCAGCACATGAGCATAATCACGAAATGTGAACAGCGCCGCATCGGGTGTCACCTGCGCCCAGGGTGCGATGTGCGTGGCACCGGGCAGCTTCAGCGGTTCGGTGGCGCGGCGCAGAGAGATCGTCGGATATCCGCGCGCGGCGGCGATCTCAGGCGTGATTTCGGTCATTTCGGGGCAGTCGAATTCCGAGGCCACTGCAAGACCGTAAAGATGATAAAGTTTCAAGGGGCGCTCCGGAAAAGGGTTTTGCAGTCATGGCACAATCGGAGTAGTCAAACTTCCTGCCTGAGGCAATGGCCGTGACGATGGGGCCATAAGCTGCGATAGGGATCTGTCAGGTCGTCACATCTGACGGGGTCAGCGTAATTTGCAGGAGAGATGTGAAAAATGGGTTTCATTCTGGGGCGCGTGGCGCTTGGAGACAGGGCTGCGGGCGCGCAGATTGACCGGGCCGTATTCGCCCGCGCCTTTGAGGCGCTGCGCCCAGGGCGTGTGGCGCGCAGTGACATGCAGGTCGTGCCCGATGCCGGATATGGCTATCACGCCCAGACCGGAATAGACCAGAGCGGCGCAGAGACCCTTGAGCAGCCGCTGCGTCTGGGCGCGCTGACCGTTCTCGCCGATGCCCGGCTCTATAATCGCGCCGATCTCGCCCGCGCGCTTGGGGTCAAGGCGGATCTGGCTGATATCGGGCTGATTGCGCTGGCCTATCAGCGCTGGGGGGCGGATTGTCTGGCGCATATGAATGGCGATTTCGCCTTTGCCATCCATGACACAGCCGCAGGCGAGGTGTTTCTCGCGCGCGACCATATCGGCGTGCGGCCGCTTTACTGGACCGAGCGCAAGGGCACGCTCATTTTCGCCACGCTGTTGCAGGGGCTGGTGGGGTTTGACGATCTCGACTGGCCTGCCAATGAAGAGCGCATCGCGCGCTTCCTGCGCAACCCGCATGATTTTCGCACGGAAAGCTTCCTGCAGGATGTCGAGATCGTGGGGCCGGGCCATTGGGTGCGGATCTCGGCGCAGGGCGTCACGCGCCAGCGCTGGTGGGATCCCGCCGCAGTGCCCCGGCACGACCAGATCACTGCGCAGGAGGCGCATGAGGAGCTGCGCGCGCTGACCCGTGCCGCAGTCGCCGCCCGCCTGCCTGCGGCCGCTGCGGCCGCGTCTGACGCGCCGGCCCCTGTGGGGGTGCATTTCAGCGGCGGGGTCGATTCGACGCTGATGCTGATCCTGGCCCAGGAAGCGCTGGCCGCGCGTGGCACGCGGCTGACTGCGGCCTATGCCTGGTGCCCGCCGCTCGGCCCCGAGGCCCCCGATATGGGCCCGCGCGATGAACGCCATTTGCTGACCGCGCGCTGTGACGCGCTCGGGGTGCCGCTGCGCTACGGGGCGGCGGATGGGACCGCGCTCGATGCGCTGGCGCGCATGCCGATGGAATTGCAGGGCATGGCGGATCTCTTTGACGAAGTGCCGGTCCTGCAGCAGATCGCCGCCGACGGGGTCGAGGTCGTGCTCTCGGGCTGGGGCGGGGATGAGGGGCTGTCGACGCATGGTCTGGGCCATTTCGCCTGGCTGGCGCGGCGGGGCCAGCTGCGCCCGGTGCTGCGCGCCGCGCGCCGCATGTCGGGCGGGCTGCGCCACCCGCTGCGCATCGCGCGTTTCCTGATGTCTCAGGCCGTGGCCCCGTCCCTGCCCGACTGGGTCAATCGCCGGTTCAGATATTTCGATGAGATCTATCCCGAGAGCATCTACCCGTCCGCGCCGATGCGCGCGCGGATCGACGCCCTGCCGCCGATGCCCATGGCGCGGCTGGTGCCGGATGCGGATCGCTTCATGCATGTGGCGTTTCTCAATGGCCATCTGGGCGAGCGCATGGCCAGCTGGGCGGCCTGGTCGGCGCCTCTGGGCTTTGAATACCGCTACCCGCTGACCGACCGGGCGCTGCTGGATTTCCTGCTCGGCCTGCCGCGCGAGATCCGTTTCGGCACCGGGATGTCGCGTTTCCTGATGGGGCAGCTCTTTGGCGATATCCTGCCGCGCGGTGTGACCAAGGCCGATCTGGCCAATCAGCGCAAGCGCGCCGAGAGTTTCCGCACATGGCGCCAGATGATGATCCGCGATCTCGAGGCCGGGCGGTTTGACGCGGATTGCCCCTGGCTTGACATGCCCGCCCTGCGCGCGGCGATCCGCACGCCGATCCCCGAGGATGTGGGCGCGCTGACCCTGCAGATCGGCTATCAGTTCGAAGCGCTGCGCATCTATGAGATGTGGCGCCGCCACCAGGCGCGGCAGGCGGCCAGAGCGGGGCAGAGTGTGGGGCAGCCAGACTGACGCCGGGTGCGCGCGCCGGAGAAAAGGGCTTTGCTCTGGCGATTTGAAACATGTATCCCGAAAGCAGGTTTTCGCGATGGGAGCGCGGGGGCCTGATCACAATCGCCGATCCGGCGCAGGGAGGGACGCTGATGACAAGATTTTTCATGCCCGCGGGGGTGGGGTTTTTCATGCTGGCCGCCAGCTTGCCGGCCCTGGCCAATGATACGCCCGACCCGGCGGCGCAATTTGCCGCCGAATGCGCGCAGTGCCATGGCCGTACCGGGCGCGGCATGGCCAGCTTTCCCGCCCTGCGCGGCAAATCCGAGGCCTATCTTGTCGAGCGGCTGACAAGCTACCGCAACACAGAGCAGGTCGGGCCGAATTCGATGCTGATGTTCGGCCCGGCCTCGGCGCTCTCTGATGCCGAGATCGCGGCGCTGGCCGCCTATATCGTGACCGAATTCAACTGAATACCTGATCCCATGGCGGCACCGGGGCGCGGTCAACCCTTGGCTGCAAAGATGCGGCGGCAGTGAATTTTTAGTTGACCGACTTCTGCCAAGCCCTGATACTTCGCGTCTTCGGCACTGACAAAACAGCGGCCGGAGCACTTTGGGAGGAGTGACACCATGACGATCAAGACCCTGAAAAGGCCAGTTTCTGGCCTGATGGCTTCGTGCTGCGCGCTGGCGCTGGCCAGTGCCGCCGCCGCCACGCCCGAGCTGGAAGCGACCACTGTTCTGGAGGGGCTCGACAACCCCTGGGACATGGCCTTTCTGTCAGACGGGACGATGTTCTACACGGAAAAATGCCTCGGCCTGTCGGTGCGGCTGCCCTCGGGCGAGATCAATGCGCTTCTGGGCATGACCGGGACGGACGGCTATGCCGCCACGGCCGATGACCTGTTCTGCGAAGGCCAGGCCGGGATGATGGGCGTGGCGGT
>SKIM01000113.1 GCA_007116445.1 Natronohydrobacter sp. | reverse complement strand
TGCGCCGCGAAAGGCAACGCGCCGTAAAGCGGGTGCAGCTCTGCCGCGCCCACGCGCCCCGCCAGCGCTGCCGCGACGCGCCGGATTTCGCCCTCTCCGGGCAGAAACACCAGCACCGAACCGGGCGCCTCTGTGACGGCCTGCTCTACCAACGCCGCGGCTGCGCTCTCAAACCGGATGCCTCTGGCGCGGGGCTGGGGCAGCCAACGGGTCTCGACCGGGAAGCTGCGCCCCTCGGCCGTCAGGATCGGCGCATCGTCGAGCAGGGCTGCCACAGGGCCAGCATCCAGCGTCGCGGACATGACGACCAGCGCAAGATCAGGGCGCAACGCCATGCGCGCTTCCCAGACCAGCGCCAGCCCCAGATCTGCATGGAGCGATCGCTCGTGAAACTCGTCGAAGATCACGGCGCCGATGCCCTCAAGGCCGGGGTCGCTTTGCAACATGCGCGTCAGGATGCCTTCGGTCACGACCTCGATCCGCGTGGCACTGGACACCGCCGCATCGCCGCGCACCCTGTAGCCCACACGCGCGCCTACCTCCTCGCCCAAGAGCCGCGCCATCTGTTCGGCAGCCGCACGCGCGGCCAGACGGCGCGGCTCCAGCATCACGATACGGCCCGCAACCTGATCCAGCAGCGCCAGCGGCACCCGCGTCGTCTTGCCCGCACCGGGCGGGGCCTGCAGCACCACACGGCTCGCCTGCGCCAGCGTGGCTGTCAGATCAGGCAGGATATCTTCAATCGGCAGCCGCATGCGCCCATATGGGCCAAAGCCGCGGCGCTGTGCAATGGCCTGACATCACAGCGCGCTGGACGCCGCGATGGTTATTCACCGATTTACCACAATGTCGCGCATCCCACGCCACAATCGCAGGTTATGCAACAGTTGAGATTGACCTGATCGCACATCCATCGGAAAAGCCCGAGACTGCGCGATTAGCGTGACTGAGAGGATGATGGCTTGGGCAGCATTTCCAGACGCGGGTTTTTGCTTTCCGGCACGGCATTTGCCCTTGCCGGCTGCGCCGTGCCGCGCGGTGCGCCCAGTCGGCGCGAGATGCTGCGCGGCGCAGGCGGTGCAGATGCGGATTTCATGCTCGAACTTGTTACACGCGACCGGCTTGGGCTTTATCCGCGCTGGGGTGGCAAGAGCGCGCAGACCAGTTGGCCCAAAGGCGGGGCGGTTCTGACAGATCAGCGGATCGCAAGCGGTGACAGGTTGAATCTGCGCATCTGGGATGCCGAGGAGACATCGCTCCTGTCCGGCGCTGGCGCGCCTTTTGGCGAGGTCGCGAATGTCGTGGTGACAGCATCAGGGCATGTCAGCCTGCCCTATATCGCGCCGGTCCATGTCGGCGGTCTGACCCAGGAAAGCGCACGCACCCGCCTGCAGGAAGAACTGACCGCGATCAGCCCCTCCGCGCAGGTCCAGCTTGAAATCACCCTGGGGCGGCGCAATTCGGTCGAGATGGTCGGCGGTGTCCGCAATCCCGGCACCTACCCGCTGCGCGAACGCAACCTGCCTCTGACCAGCGCCATCGCAGCGGCAGGCGGCGTGGATCCGGGGCTGGACAATCCGCAGGTGCAGATCACGCGCGGGGGGGCGGTCTATCGGCGCGCGCTCGATTTCGTGCTGGAAAACCCGGCCCATGATCCCCCGCTGCAAGGCGGCGACCGGGTCACGATCACCGCGGATGCGCGCCGCTTCAAGGCGCTGGGCGCTGCAGGGCGTGAGGATGTGATCGCCTTCGACGCCGAGACTGTCAGCGCCTTGCGCGCGGTCTCTCTGATGGGCGGCATGGCCGATACTCGTGCTGATCCCAAGGGGCTTTTGGTGCTGCGGACTTATCCCGCGCGGCAGTCCCTGCAGCCTTATGGATCGGCCCATGACCGGGTGGTGTTCAGCTTCGATCTGACCTCGGCGGACGGGGTTTTCAACGCCGACGCGTTCCATCTGCACGATGGCGATATCGTCATGGCCACGCAGGCCGTTGCCACGACAACAACGCGCGTGCTCGCGCTGTTCCAGACCAGTCTGGGCGCGGGGCGCGGGATCGGGAGCCTGTGAGCGCGCCGCGGGTTCTCGTGCTTGGGGCCAGCGGTCGGCTGGGTGGCATGCTGCAACGCCACTGGCAGAAAGCAGCCCTGCGCCCGCGCTGGCAATATCGCCACCCCGTAGCGCGACCTGACATCGCCGTGTTCGACCCGCTCTGCCCCAGCCCCGCAGATCTTGCCGATCTCGGTGCCGTGGATGTCGTGCTGGGACTGGCGGGTGTCACGCCGGGGCGCGGTGATCTGGGCCTGAACACACCACTGGCACGCGCGGCGCTGCAGATCGGTGCGCAGTCCGGGGCGGCGCGTGTCTTTCTGACCTCCTCGGCTGCGGTCTATGGGCCAGCCGATACGGCATTGCATGAAGACACGGTGCTGCGCCCGCAAAGCGCCTACGGACAGGCAAAAGCCGCGATGGAAATCGCGATCGGCACCTCAGGGCCTGCGCATACGGTGCTGCGCATCGGCAATGTCGCAGGCGCGGACGCCTTGCTCGACCAGCCGGGAGCCGCGCGTGTGCTCGACCGCTTCGCCGCCGGTCATGGGCCTCTGCGCTCCTATATTGACCCGGTTTCCTTCGCCGAGATTCTGGCCGGTCTGATCACTCTGGCAGCACAGCGGCGGCCACTGCCCAGGCGGCTCAATTTCGCACTGCCGGGCGCAGTCGCGATGGCCGATCTCTGCGCGGCGGCAGGGCTTGACGTGACATGGCGCACCGCCCCCCCGGAGGCCTTGGCGCGCGTCGAGCTGGATGTCAGCCGTCTGCAGCGCCTGCTTCCACTGCCCGCCGCCGATCCAGTGCAGATCGTCGCGCAATGGCGCACTGACAGAGCGCTGATGTGATGCCGCGCGCCAAACGCCTGCTGGATCTGGGGCTGCTGGCCCTGCTCGCACCAGTCCTTTTGCCTTTGCTCGGGACGCTTGCGCTCGTGTCCTGGCTGCTG
>SKIM01000324.1 GCA_007116445.1 Natronohydrobacter sp. | reverse complement strand
GGCAAATCCGTGACGATGCGTGCGGTGATGCGGCTCAACCCCGAAAAGCGCTCGAAGCTCGACGGCCAGATCCTCGTCGGTGGGCGCGATGTGATGGGGATGAACTCGCGGCAATTATCGAGCTTTCGTGGCGGCGAGGCTGCGATGATCTTTCAGGAACCGCTTCTGGCGCTCGATCCGGTCTATACCTTGGGCGATCAGATCGTCGAATCGATCCGCCGCCATGAAAGCGTCAGCCGTGACGCCGCGCGGGCGCGGGCGCTGGAATTGTTCGAGCAGGTGCGCATCCCTTCGGCGAAATCGCGGCTCGACAATTACCCGCATGAGATGTCAGGGGGGATGCGCCAGCGCGCGATGATCGCGCTGGCGCTCGCTTGTCGCCCGAAGCTGCTGCTGGCCGATGAGCCGACGACTGCGCTGGACGCAACAGTACAGATCCAGGTGCTGCTCCTGCTGCGCGAATTGCAACGTGAGTTGGGCCTGTCGATCCTGTTCGTGACCCATGACATCGGCGCCGCGATCGAAGTCGCCGACCGCATCGCGGTGATGTATGCAGGCCAGATTGTCGAACAGGCCAGCGCCCGCGATCTGATCCGCAGCCCGCGCCATCCCTATACGCTGGGCCTGCTGAAAAGCCGTGCGCATGATGCGATGGTCAAGGGCACAAAACTGGACGCGATCCCCGGTGCGCCGCCCGATCTCGCCAATCTCCCCGAGGGCTGCCCCTTCGCGCCGCGCTGCTTTCTCGCGGATGCAGGCTGCAAGGCAGGGCCGATTGCGATGCAGGATCTCGCCCCCGGCCATCAGGCACGGTGTCGCAGGCTTGATCAGACCGCGCTGCAGGATGTGGGCTGAAAGGTTTGCAAACTGCCTGGCGGGTTCATTCCGCCGGGCGGCGCACAAGGGCGACCGGCGACAGATCCCGCGACTTGTCGCGCGGCCATGCATATGCGCCCGTCTTGGCCGTGCGGTATCCGCCCCCGGCAAGCGCCTCTGCCAGACGCACAGCAGCATGAACCCCGTCGATCACCGGGACGCCGGTGACCGCGCTAAGGCTCTGGCACATCTCGGACATGCCCGCGCAGCCCAGTATGACCGCTTCGGCCCCATCTTCAACGCGCGCAGCCTCAATCTGCGCGATCAGCAACTGGCGCGCATGGTCGGGATCTGCTTCCAGCGCCAGCACCGGCAGATCAACGGCGCGCACCCGGCGCAGGGCGTGCCCCACCCCATAGCGCTGCGCCAGATCTTCGATGATGGGGATCGCGCGCGGCAGGGTCGTCACAACCGAGAAGCGCGCGGAAATCAGGCAGGCCACCTGCATCGCCGCTTGCGCGATGCCGATCACAGGGCCTGCCACAACTTCGCGCGCGGCCCCGATGCCGGGATCGTCGAAACAGGCAATCACATGGGCCATCGCGCCTTCAGCCTCGGCGCGGCGCAATGCGTCGAGCATCGGTGGCACGGCCATGGCTTCATCGTGATGCCCTTCGATACTGGGCGGCACTGGAGCGCTTGCGCACATGATGCGGATCGTGCAGCCCGCACTGGCCGCAGCCTGCGCAGAATGCGCGATCTGCGCGGTCATGGCGGCGCTGGAATTCGGATTATATACGAAAATCTGCACGGCAAGGGCTCCGATCCACAGGATAACTCACGCAAGCGTAATGCAAGCACGCGGCACAGGCAATATTGTCGACGTTTTTGTCGACATTTTGGCAGGGTGATGCCTCACAGGGCGCGCGCGGTTTTGCCTTTCTCACCCCAAGGCGATATGTGACTGCTCCAACAAGGAATCTCTCATGCCCTGGCTTGCCCCGACGCCGAAGAATCAAGTGGTCAACGAGATCTGTGACCGGATCTGGCTGGCCGTGGTACAACGCACGCTGCGCCCGGGCACGCGGCTGAAGGAAGAAGACCTGGCCGAGATTTTCGGCGCGACCCGCGCGCGTGTGCGGCAGGCGCTGGCATTGCTGGAACAGGACGGTCTGGTGACCCTGTCGCCCAATCGCGGGGCCTGCATCGCCGAGCCGGGGATCGAGGAGGCGCATGACGCTTTCGCCACGCGCCTACATGTCGAACAACGTCTGGTCACCCGCCTCTGTCGCAAAATCACAGCTGAGCAGGTCGTCACCTTGCGCGCCCATGTCGCACGCGAACGCGCGGCCCATCAGGCTGGTGACAGCGAGGCCATGATCCGGCTCTCGGGCGAGTTTCACATGCTGATCGCGACCCTGGCCGAGGGCGAATTGCTGCACAGGATCCTGCGCACCCTGACGATCCGCACGTCGTTGATCACGGCCATGTATCAGGCCAGGTCCGCGCAAACCTGCGGACCTGATGAACATGCCCGCATCGTGGATGCGATTGCCGCGCGCGACGAAGTCACGGCCATCGCCGAGATGACGCACCACATGCAACATCTTGAGGCGGAATTGGACCTGTCGGACCAGAATCAACCTGCAGCGGGCCTGCGCAGCGCTTTGCTCGGGCGCGGATAGCGCAAAAAGCGCCTCAGATCTTCAGCCCCAACACATCGAGCATTGAATACGTGCCCGGCGCCTGCCCATCCAGCCAGAGCGCGGCCTTGAGCGCGCCGCGCGCAAACAGGGCCCGGTCAGAGGCGACATGGCGCAGCGTGATCCGCTCCCCCTCACCCGCAAAGATGACATCGTGCTCACCGATGAAGTCGCCCCCCCGGATTGCGTGGAAACCGATGGCACCGGGCGCGCGGGCGCCGGTGATCCCGTCGCGCCCGCGATCGGCCACCTCCTCCAGCAGCACGCCGCGCCCCTCGGCTGCCGCCTCGCCCAGCATCAGCGCCGTGCCCGAGGGCGCATCGACCTTGTGGCGGTGATGGGCCTCGATGATCTCGATATCATAATCTGCGCCCAGCGCCTGCGCGACCTGCCGCGTCAGCGTCACCAGCAGATTGACCCCGAGGCTCATATTACCCGCGCGCACGATCCGCCCGCTCTCGCCCGCCTGCGCTATCGCGGCCAGATCCG
>SKIM01000304.1 GCA_007116445.1 Natronohydrobacter sp. | reverse complement strand
TCGGGCGGGGTCTGGCGCGTCTCGATCATCCAGCCTTGCAGCTCGGGCGTGATCCCTGCCAGCACCAGCGCTTGTGCGCGCCAGCCTGCGCTGCCCGCCCAATTCACCAGCCCATGCGCGCCCGCCCAGAGCACCAGCTCGACACTGGCAATCGCGATGACCAGAAGCCAGACCGCGAAGGGCAGGGGGTTGAGGATGCGTGCGCGCGCGTCTGTCATCTGGCCTGCCCTGAGTTGACCTTGTCAGGCCCCAAGGCTAATGCAGCGCGACCGCCTTTTCCAGACAGGAGCCCGCGAGATGTCCGACGCGCCCGCCAAGACTTTCCCGAAACGTATCTTTTCGGGCATCCAGCCCTCTGGTGGGCTGACGCTGGGCAATTATCTGGGCGCGATCAAGCGCTTTGTCGCCGCGCAGGACGCGGGCATCGAGACGATCTATTGCATGGTCGATCTGCACGCGATCACGGTCTGGCAAGACCCGGCCAAGCTGCGCCATGCGACGCGAGAGTTGGCGGCGGGCTATATCGCCGCCGGACTGGACCCGGCGCGCTCGATCGTGTTCAACCAGTCGCAGGTCGCCGCCCATGCGCAACTCGCGTGGATTTTCAACTGCGTGGCGCGGATGGGCTGGCTGCGGCGGATGACGCAGTTCAAGGACAAGGCGGGGAAGCACGCCGAGGAAGCCTCGGTCGGTCTGTTTGCCTATCCCAATCTGATGGCCGCCGATATTCTGGCCTATCACGCGACCCATGTGCCTGTGGGCGAGGATCAGAAACAGCATCTGGAACTGACGCGCGACATTGCGATCAAGTTCAACCATGATTTCGGCGTGGATTTCTTCCCTGTGGTCGAGCCAGTGATCGAAGGCGCCGCAACTCGTGTGATGTCACTGCGCGACGGCACGAAAAAGATGTCGAAATCCGACCCGTCCGACCAGTCGCGGATCAATCTGACCGATGACGCGGATGCCATCGCTCAGAAAATCCGCAAGGCGCGCACGGACCCGGAACCCTTGCCCGAGACATTGGAGGGGCTGGAGGGCCGCGCCGAGGCGCGCAATCTGGTCAATATCTATGCCGCTCTCGCGGATATGACGCCTGAAGCCGTGATCGCTGCGCATGGCGGGCAGGGCTTCGGGGCGTTCAAACCCGCTCTGGCGGAACTCGCGGTCGAGAAACTTGCACCGCTGAACGCGGAAATGCGCCGCCTGATGCAGGATGTGGCCGAGATCGACCGCGTGCTGGGCGAAGGGGCTGCGCGCGCCGATGCGATTGCCGCGCCGATTCTGGCGCAGACCTATGAGATTGTCGGCATGATCCGGTCAGGCAAAGCCTGAGCACGCCAGCGTAAGCTGCCGCACTGTTCGGCTGGCAAGGTCGGGCAGTGCGATGTAGTCTGGCGCAATGAGCTCTCATGATAACAGCGCGTTTACTGAGACTGTTCTGCCGCGTGGGCATATCCTGTCTGGGGTGAGCTTCGCGCTGCTTCTCGCCACTCTGATCGCAGGGGCGAGGCTGTTACCTGTTCTACCCCTTGTTCCGGTCCTGATTCTGTGGCTGGGATTGGGGATCATGGCAGGGATGCCGTTTGCGGCCAATGCCTCTGTCGCGCAGGCACATTCGTTGCGGGTAAAGTCGGCATCAAACCCACTCTATTGGCTTTTGCGCGGCGGAGTTCGGCGGGTGGTCCTGTGCACTCTGATCGGATTTGGCGGCACGGCTGTGCTTTTGACCGGGCTCGCGCAGGGTGGAGTGGCGGAATGGCTGGCGGCAATTGCCGGGGCCGGTGTTGCGCTGGCTGTGATGCGCGGCGCGGGCCGGATCACCGCGCGACTGGATGCACCGGTCCATGATGTAGCAAGCCTTCGGCGCTGGGCGATCCTGCTGGGGGCGCTGGCCACGATTGCTATGTCCATACTCGCCCGAGTCGTACTTGGCCCGCCCGTGATGATGCCCGAACAGGTGGCGATGACAGCCTTGGTGTCAGACGCGATGGGCGCGCAGCGTCTGGTGCAGGGGATGCTGGTCTGGATGCTGGGCGCTGCATCGGCGGTTGATCTGTTTTGGCCTGCGTTTGAGGCGTTTCTGGCCGCGCTGATGCTGGGCATGAGCGGGGTCAGCATTGCGGCGCTGGCTGTGGCAAGCCTGATGGGCCCCGGTGAGTGGTCGCGCGCAGTGTCGGTGGCATCTGATCTGCCGGACGCCCCGCCGCCGCAGAATGCGGCACTCTGGGCCTTGGGGCTGGTCGCGGTCGGGGGATTTTCTGCAGGGGTCTGGGCAGAGACAAGGCTGGCCGGAATGGACCCGCCAGCGCGGCCTGTGGCGCAGGTTCAGGTCATTGTCGAGCGGATTGGCGCGGCGTTCTACCCGGAGGGAACGCATGCGCGCATCCTCGCTGGCCGCGATGCGCTGGCCGCGCGTGATGCCGATGCACTGGCCGAGCTGCGAGGGCTGACGGAGAGCGCATTTGACGCGATGGCCGGGCAGGTTGATCCGTTTCTGGACGAGTTTTATTCGCTGCGGGCAGAATACCTGCGGCTGGGCGTTGCGATGATGGGTGTGGTTTCGGGCGGTGCCGAAGCGGCGGTCGCGGCGCATCTGGGGGAGCGGCTGGCAGAGAAGCTTGGTGAGAATACCTATCTCGATGCTGCGCGCGAAACACTGGCTGTGCTGGACTTGCCAGAGATGAGAGCCGCGCAAGAGGGGGAGGAGAGCATGCTTCTGGCAAACAGGGCGGAACCTGACGTGAACCCCGCACGTCTGCGGGTCGTGGCGCACTATCCCACACTCGACCCGATGCCCGAGTTGCGCAGTCTCGGGTTTACCACAGCGCTCGAAACACGGATCGGCGGTTCTGTCGCGCTTGGGGTGGTGGGGGCTGTGATCGCGCGGCGCGTGGTGATGCAGCTTGCGCGCCGTGGTGTGTTGCGGATCGGGGCGCGGGCGCTTCTGGCGACGATCCCGCTGATCGGCACCGCGATTGCGGTGGGCAGTGATGCTGCGGCCCTGGCACTGGAAGAAC
>SKIM01000022.1 GCA_007116445.1 Natronohydrobacter sp. | reverse complement strand
GCGATCTGGCTCAATGCCGATATGCTCTCGCCCTATGAGTTCTGGCAATTCTGGCGCAACACGACTGATGCGGATGTGGGCCGCTTCCTGAAGCTCTACACGGAACTGCCTGTCGCGGAATGCGACCGCCTTGGCGCGCTCGAAGGGGCGGAGATCAACGCGGCCAAGATCATCCTCGCAAATGAGGTCACGACACTCTGCCATGGGCTTGAGGCCGCGCAAACAGCCGAAGCGACCGCGCGCGATGTCTTCGAGAAAGGTGGCACGGGCGAAGACTTGCCAACGCTTGCGCTTTCGGTTGCGGAGCTTGCTGAGGGGCTGTCCATCGCGCAGCTTTTTGTGCGTGCGGGGCTTGCGAAATCGGGAAAGGATGCCAAGCGGCTGATCGCGGAAGGTGGCGCGCGGGTCAATGATGCGCCTGTCACCGATGCAGGTCAGATGGTGCGCAGTGATGACCTTGACGCGCCGATGAAGCTGACCGCTGGCAAGAAGCGCCATGCTCTGGTGGCACGCGGCTGACTATCCAGCGAGCAAGCTGCGCGCAGCATCCCAGACCAGTCGCAGCCCGACCAGTGCGATCATGGCATACATGAAGGGATAAAAGATCTCGGCGCGCATGCGTTTGATGATCTGCGCGCCCATCAGGGTGGAAATCGCGGCAAGCGGCAGCATCACAAGCGCCGAGGCCAGGGTCACCCGGTCAAACTGTCCGAGCGCGGCATAGGGCCCAAGCTTGATGACATTGACGACTGCAAAAAACACGACGCTGGTGCCGGTATAAAGTTTCGGATCAAAGCGCAGTGGCAGGACATAGACCTGGAAAGGCGGCCCACCGGCATGGGCGACGAAACTCGTGAACCCTGCCCCCATGCCCCAGAACCCGCCGCGCAGATGCGATTGGCCGCGCGCGGCACCGCCCCCGCGCGCAAGCACCATGCGCGCGACGAAGCCCAGAGCCACAAGTCCGACCATCAGCCGCACCAAGGCCTCGGAAGTATAGGCCGCTGTCGCCCAGCCCAGTGCGATCCCGGTCACAGCGCCGGGCAAGAGATGCAGCAGCGTCGCGCGGTCATACCAGCCACGCCATGCCCAGAGGCTGACGGCGTCCATCATCAACAGCACCGGCAGCAGGAGCGCTGCGGCCTGAATCGGAGACATTACCAGCGACAGGATCGGCACGCCCATCAGCGCGAAGGCCCCGCCAAGCCCACCTTTTGACAGGCCGACAAGAAAGACCGCGACAATCGCCGCGGTCAAAGTCGGGATGTCATCAAAAAGCGTCAGCCCGGCCAGAGCCTGCATCAGCCAACCCGGTAATTCGGGCTCTCGCGGGTGATCTGGACATCATGCACATGGCTTTCCTTCAGCCCTGCATTGGTGATGCGCACGAACTGGCACCCCCCGCGCATGGTTTCAACCGTGGCATGGCCCGTATAGCCCATCGCGGCCCGCAAGCCCCCAACCATCTGATAGAGCACAGTGCCCACTGCGCCCTTGTAGGGCACCTGGCCTTCGATCCCCTCGGGCACAAGCTTGTCACTGGCTGCGTCCTTTTGAAAGTAGCGATCCGCCGAACCGCGCGCCATCGCGCCAAGCGAGCCCATGCCCCGGTAGCTTTTATAGCTGCGCCCCTGATAGAGGATCACTTCGCCCGGTGCCTCATCCGTGCCCGCAATGGCGCTGCCCACCATCGCGCAGCTTGCGCCGGCCGCAATCGCCTTGGCGAAATCACCCGAGAGCTTGATCCCGCCATCGGCGATGATCGGCACATCGCCCGCCGCTTCCGCGCAATCCATGATCGCAGTCAACTGCGGCACGCCCACGCCAGCGACCACCCGCGTGGTGCAGATCGAACCCGGACCGATGCCGACCTTGACCGCGTCCGCGCCTGCATCGATCAGCGCGCGTGTGGCATCGCCAGTCGCCACATTGCCCGCGATCACCTGGACTGAATTTGACTCGTTCTTGATGCGTGCGACCGCCTGCGCCACGCCTTCGGAATGGCCGTGTGCAGTGTCGATGACCACCAGATCGACGCCCGCCTCAATCAGCGCCATCGACCGCTCATAGCCCGCACCCCCCACGGTCGAGGCCGCCGCCACCCGTAGCCGCCCCAGCTCATCCTTGCAGGCCGAGGGGTTCAGCACCGCGCGGTCAATGTCGCGCAGGGTCAGAAGCCCTGTCAGCCGCCCCTGCCCATCGGTGACCAGAAGCTTCTCGATCCGCCGTGCCTGCATCAGCGAGCGCGCCTCATCCCGGTCGGCCGGTTCGCGCAGCACCGCGAGATTATCCTGCGTCATCATGACCCGCACGGGCGTCGCATCGTCGCTCGCAAACCGCATGTCGCGATTGGTCACGATACCGAGCACGCGCCCGGTGTCATCCACAACCGGAAACCCGGTCACATTATAGCGCGCCTGCAATTCCTTGGCGTCGCGCAGGGTCTGGTCGGGCGTCAGCGTGATCGGATCGAAAACAATTCCCGATTCAAACCGTTTCACGCGCCGGACTTCCTGCGCCTGTGCCTCAATATCGAGGTTGCGGTGAATGACGCCGATCCCGCCCGTCTGCGCCATGGCAATTGCCATGCGCGCTTCGGTCACTGTGTCCATGGCCGAAGACAGAAGCGGAATGTTCATCCGAATGGATTTGGTCACCCATGTCGATGTGTCGGCTTGATTGGGCAGCACGCGCGACGCCGCAGGCACCAAAAGGACATCGTCGAATGTGTAAGCCTCGCGAATCTGCATGGCAGGGCTCCTCTCATGGGTGGATCGCTTGGCGGTTTCCTCTTTCATGTCTGCGCGTGAATGAAAACCCCCCTCAGGCTTCTGAGGCGTTGGTTTTCGCCGCCAGAGTTCCACCCGGCCACATCTTCAAGACACGGTAAGAAATCACCACGACCAGCGGTGTGACCAACCCAAGCGCGACCAGTCCGATCAGACCCATTGTGCCCTGCCCTTGAGATACCGTCAAAAGGGCCGTGGCAAAGGCCGCCGAAGGAAATGTGAATGCGCCCCATAGAGGCGTGAACCCTGCCGCGGTCAGCCAACGCACCGAGATGAGAAGTGCGACCGCGATCGCGGCAGCAAGTGCTGCGAAGCCGTAAGCTGCGGCCTCCATCCCCGCGCCACTGGCCACAATGGCAAACAGGCAGGCCGGGGCGAGATGTATGGCCAGCAGCGGGCGCAAGGGCGCAGGTGGGATGCGGTTTTTCAATTGGCGTGCCGAGATCCCCCAGATCACCCCTGCTGGCACAAGCATGGCCCAAAGCACCCATCTGGCCAGATCATGATATCCCATCGCATTGGCCGCCATGCCCCCGATGATGAAGCCAACGAAAGTCAGGTGAAACACTGGCGTCACCATGCGTCCTTCGGGTGGGCCTGCGAGCAGGGCACGACCGAAAAGCACCACCACCGCTATATGCAAAACGAGCCCCAGGACCGCCACGCCTGTTGCGATCTGCGGGGCGAACGGGGCAAGGCTTATGGCCATCAGGATCACTGACAGGCTCGCAGCACTCAAGCCCGCACGCCCCGGCAGCACGCGCAGATCCTCGATCACGCTTGCGGGTCGGCGCAGAGACTTGGCCAGATAGGCCATGAGCGCGAAGATCACAAGAAGTGTTGCCGCGCCGAGGATCGCGTCGGCCAGGGCCACTCCCGCCGCCCGCCAGCCCAGCCCCAGTCCAAACAGCCCCATGATCGGCGGAAAGATCGCCGGGGGTGTGCGCCGCCAGAGGCCCGGTTTGGGCATGCGCAAGGGCGGAGGCATTGGCCTGCGCGGACGCATAGGCGAGGAAGATGGCGAGGGGTCAGACATGAGCGCGCACATGGCCCGCGAGATCGCGGTAATCTTTGAACCGGAAATGGTGGAAAATCTGGTCAGGCGCAGATTTGCGATAGCCTTCGGTGAACAGCCCGAACTGCACATCGGCACGTTCGGCCGTCTCTGCATCGGTTTCGCTGTCCCCGATATAGATGATCTCCTCGCGGCCAAGCGCCATCCCGTCCAGCACTGCCAGCAGAGGGGCCGGATCGGGCTTTGCGACGGGCAGGCTGTCGCCGCCGATGACGGTTTCGAAGGCGCTCTGCCACCCCAGATGGTTCAAGACGGCTGTGGTCGGGCGTAATGGCTTGTTTGTGCACAGACCCAGCCGCAGCCCTTGGACACGCAACTGGTCCAGCGTCTCGACGACATGCGGATAGACCACAGTCCCGTCATGCGCGCGTTCATAGAAATACAGAAACCGCGCGTGCAGATGATCTGTGCGCGCGGCCACATTTTCCCCGGTCACGGCGCGTTCCATCCGCTCGACGAAAACCCGCGCGCCGCGCCCGATGAAGCTGCGGGATTGCTCGAAGGTGACCAATGGCAGCGCGGCTTCCTCGAGCACCCGGTTTGCCGCGCGCCAGATATCAGGTGCTGAATCGATCAGAGTGCCATCGAGGTCGAAAATGACCGCCCGGATCACAGCGCCACCCCGAGCGCAGCTTCGGCAGCCGCGCGGATCGCACGGATATTTTCGCCGTAAGGGGCCGGGTCATCGACCGAGCCGCCCTTGAAGACTGCCGAGCCTGCCACGAGCACATCCGCCCCCGCCCGCGCCATGATCGGAGCCGTTTCGGGCGTGATGCCGCCATCAATTTCGATATGAATGGGTCGCGCGCCGATCAGCGCCCGCAGACGCGCGACCTTGTCGCTCATGTCGATGAATGCCTGCCCGCCAAACCCGGGATTGACAGTCATCACACAAACCAGATCGATCATGTCGAGCAAATTTTCCAAGCCGTCGAGCCCGGTGCCCGGATTGAGCGCCAAGCCGGCTTTCGCCCCGGTCGCACGGATCGCTTGCAGCGTGCGGTGGATATGCGGCCCTGCCTCCATATGCGCCGTGATGATATCGGCCCCGGTTTTGGCGAAACCCTCGATATAGGGATCAACGGGGGCGATCATCAGATGAACATCCATGACACCCCGAATATGGGGGCGAATGGCGGCGCAGGTTGCAGGCCCAAAGGTGATATTCGGCACGAAATGCCCGTCCATCACATCGACATGCACCCAATCGGCGCCCTGTGCCTCGACCGCCCGGCACTCGGCACCAAAATTGGCGAAATCTGCCGCAAGGATCGAGGGCGCAATCTTGATATCTCGCGTAAAGCTCATGGTGCAGGCTCCAGAATCAGCGTCGCGCTTGTCTTAGCGACCGGCAAAGCGGAATGCACGCCCTGCCGATTTCCTCGCCCCACTTTCTCCCGCCGAAGCCCACCTTGAGCGCTGCCCCCTGCCCCGCGCCTGCGGATCAGGCGAGCGCGGCATGGCGGGCGGCGCGCAACCGTGCGAAATCATCCCCGGCGTGATAGCTCGACCGTGTCAGCGGTGTCGCCGACACCATCAGGAATCCCTTGCCCCAAGCGGCTTTTTCATAGGCCTTGAACTCCTCGGGGGTGACAAAACGGTCAACCGCGTGGTGGCGCGGGGTTGGCTGCAGATATTGGCCGATGGTGATAAAATCGATATCGGCCGCGCGCATGTCATCCATGACCTGCAAGACCCCCTGCCGGTCTTCACCAAGGCCGACCATGATGCCCGATTTGGTGAACATCGACGGATCGAGCTCTTTCACGCGTTGCAAAAGGCGCAGACTGTGGAAATACCGCGCACCGGGACGCACTTCGGGATAGAGTCCGGGCACAGTTTCCAGATTGTGGTTGAACACATCAGGCCGCGCTTCCACGACTGTTTCCAGCACCGACGGTGCGCATTTCAAAAAATCGGGTGTGAGGATCTCGATCGTCGTTCCCGGCGCGCGGTGCCGCACGGCACGGATCGTCTGGGCGAAATGCTCCGCACCGCCATCATCCAGATCATCACGATCCACCGAGGTGATCACCACATGCTTCAACCCGAGCTTTTCGACAGCATGTGCCACGCGACCCGGTTCGAACGCGTCCAGCGCATCCGGCCGCCCGGTGGCGACATTGCAGAACGTGCAGCCGCGCGTGCAGATCTCGCCCATGATCATCATGGTCGCATGTCCCTGCGACCAGCATTCACCCACATTGGGGCAACCGGCCTCTTCGCAGACTGTGGTCAGCTTATGCTCCCGCATGATCCGATGCGTTTCCGCATAGCCCGCCCCACCCGGCGCCTTGACACGGATCCAGTCCGGCTTCTTCGGCTGTGCCTGCACGGGCCGATGGGCTTTCTCCGGGTGCCTTTGCCCGGGCAACTTCAGATCACGCACTTGGGTCATCTCCTCTGGCTCATGCGCAGCACATAGCCTTGAATGCGGCCGAAAACAACGTATGCCTGCGCAGTCTGGCCTTGCATTGTGCTCATGGCCGCGCGTCACCGGGCGGCGCGATCTCGCGCGCTGCGCGTGTCAACTGTGCAGCCGTCGCACAAAGATGCGCAGTCAGATCATCGAACCATGCCCCTCCAGCACTGCATGCGCGGCGCACCAAGGCAATCTGGCGCGCAGGTTCGGGCGCAGAAAATCGCCGCAATGCCAATGCCGGATTGGCGAGCTTTTCCGAGGCCAGCGCGATATCGGGCAGAAAAGTCAGACCGAAACCCTGCGCCACCAGCCCACAGAGCGTCGAAAGCGACGAGGCGCCCAGATCAAGCCGCGTCTGGCGCCGGTCGAGCCTGCAGAATTCCAGCGCCTGATCGGCCAGGCAATGCCCTTCATCGAGCAGCAGCAGATGCTCGGGGCGCAACGCGACGGGCCGCAGCGCCTCGGACCCCTGCCCCAGCTTGTCGAGCCGCGCCTGTGTCCCGGCAAGCACGAAACAATCCTCAAACAGAGGGACCGCGCAGAGATCGGGGCTCAAGGGCGGATCGGCGAGAACGACAGCATCCAGCCGCCCGTCGCGCAAGCGGGCCAGCAGATCAGCGGTCTGGGCCTCGCGCAGCCGCAGATCGCGCGTGATGTCAGCGGCGCGCAGGGCCGACAGGGTGCCTGCCAGCAAATAGGGGGCAACAGTCGGAATCATACCGATATTCAACGCGGCGCCAAGGTTTTCGCGCCGGGCGCTGGCCTCAAGCTCCATCGCCTCTGACAGCACCCGCTCAGCCCGCTCCAGCAACGCACGCCCCTCGCGTGTCAGACGAATCCCGCGCGGCATACGCTCCACAAGTCGCAAGCCCAGGCTGGCCTCAAGCTCTTTGATCTGCATGGACAGCGCGGGTTGCGAGACATTGACCTCCTCGGCGGCCCGTCCGAAGTTCCGCGTCTGCGCCAGTGCCTTGAAATATTGCAGTTGCCGGAGTGTGATCCGCAGCATTCGTGACCCTTTCCGGTTCACCATAAAAATTCACGTTTGTTCATAAGCTTGTGTTCGTCCGCCATGAAAAAAACATGGTTACTGTCCTGATTTTCGGAACCATCTGAGCAAAATAAAGGAATTGTTTCCACTATAAAGTATTGTTTTTACCGAAAACTTTAGCTACCACTCCCTCATTGTGTCAGCAATGTGGGGAAAAAGGGATGTTCTTTCTAAAGAAACTCGTGGCCAAGAAGGTCGCAGTCGTTAAAACTGTCGTGAACACAAAGCAGACAGTGATCCAGAAGGCGTGTCCGAAGAAGGAAGCGCTGGAAGCCAAGGCCAAGCAGCTGATCGAAAAATATGAAGCGCGCGCCGATCACCTGAACGATAGGGCCGACGCGGTTCGCGATCACTATCAGCACAAGGCCGATGCCGTGCGCGATCACTATGCGCACAAGGCCCATGTTCTCAAGTGCAAAGGCTTCCATCATCTCGCAGCGAAGTTCGAGCGTATCGGCGAACTGAAAGCGTCGAAGATCGAGAAGGTCGGCGAGTGCAAGGCGCTCAAGCTCGAGAAACTGGCCGATAAATATCAGGCCAAGGCCGACAAGCTGAAAGACAAGATCGATCACGACGACGTCGATGAGGATGACGTCGATGAGGATGACGTCGATGAGGATGACGTCGATGAGGATGACGTCGATGATGATGACAACGGCGACGACGATGATATCGGCGACGATGATGACGGTGATGATGGCGACGACGACGCGGGCGAGCCGGTGTTCGGCAAGGTGTTCTTCTCTGATAGAGCGGATGGTGACCTTCAAGGCGGCTTTGCATTCACTGCAGATCAGCTGCCTGATGACGCTGAAGGTACGTTTGCAGACTATATCGACGCCTTCCTGGAACAGGGGTTTGTGGAGATCGGTGATATCAAGTCGGTTGTGTTCTTCGACGAAGATCTGAACGACGTTCTTGTTATCAATGGGCCGTTCTCGGATGCCGAAGGTTGGCTGAACGCTTTTGACGAAGCGGTTCAGGCAGGTGAGATGGAAGATATAACCAGTTTCGGCATCGTGCAGGAAGATGGTGACGGCACCCAGCATGACGAAGATGAACACCAGAGCATGGACGGCTAACGTCTGTTGATTGGTTCTGAGTATTTTGATTACGCAACCGCGCTGACCTCTGTCAGCGCGGTTTGTTTTATCCCGCCTTCGCTGCCAGATCGCGCGCAATCGCGAAAGCGCCGCGGACGCGGTCTTTCTCGGTCGTCCAGTCGCGCTGAATGACGATCTTGTTGTCGCGGATGCGCGCCAGACCCTTTTCGTCCTGAATGAACGCGACAAGCCCCTCTGGCGAGGCAAATTTGTCACGGTAGAATTGCACGGTTGCCCCCTTTGGCCCGGCATCAAGTTTTGCGATGCCGGCGCGCTTGCACTCGGCCTTTATGCGCATGACCGCCAGAAGCGTATTCACCTCGCGCGGCAATTTGCCAAAGCGGTCGATCAGCTCGGCGGCGAAGCCTTCCAGATCGACCTTGCTGGCCAGCCCAGACAACCGGCGATAAAGCCCCAGCCGCACATCAAGATCGGGCACATAATCTTCGGGGATCAGGACAGGCACGCCCAGATTAATCGTCGGGGACCATTGCCCATCCAGATCATCCAGCGACGTGATCTCGCCCGCGCGCAGTCTGGTGATCGTGTCTTCCAGCATCTGCTGATAAAGTTCGTAGCCCACTTCCTTGATATGGCCCGACTGTTCCTCGCCCAGAATATTGCCCGCGCCGCGCAGATCCATGTCGTGACTGGCCAGATTGAACCCGGCCCCCAGGCTATCAAGCGAGGCCAGAAGCTTCAGCCGCCGCTGCGCCTGCGGCGTGAGCGGTTTGCGCGGTTTCGTGGTCAGGAAACAATAAGCGCGGGTCTTGGAGCGTCCCACCCGCCCCCGGATCTGATAGAGCTGCGCCAGCCCGAACATATCGGCGCGGTGCACGATCATCGTGTTGGCGCGCGGAATATCCAGTCCGGATTCAACGATGCTGGTGGCAACCAGAACGTCATATTTGCCGTCATAGAAAGCGTTCATCCGCTCATCAAGCTCGCCTGCCGCCATCTGCCCGTTGGCCACGACATAGCTCAGCTCCGGCAGATGGGTTTTGAGGAACTCCTCGATCTCGGGCAGATCCGAGATGCGCGGCACCACAAAGAAGGACTGCCCGCCCCGGTAATGCTCGCGCAACAGGCCCTCGCGCAGGGACACTGTGTCGAATTCCGAAACATAAGTGCGGATCGCCAACCGGTCGACAGGCGGCGTCTGAATGATCGAGAGATCGCGCACGCCTGTCAGTGACAATTGCAGCGTGCGCGGGATCGGGGTCGCCGTCAGCGTCAGCACATGGATATCGCTGCGCAATTCCTTCAGCCGTTCTTTGTGGCCAACCCCGAAATGCTGCTCCTCATCGATGATCAGCAATCCGAGATTGGCGAATTTAACGCCCTTGGCCAGCAGCGCATGGGTGCCGATGCAGATCTCGACCGTGCCCTTGGCCAGCCCTTCGCGCGTGGCGCTGGCCTCCTTGGCGGATACAAACCGCGAAAGCGGTCTGACATGGATCGGAAAGCCACGGAACCGCTCGGCAAAGGTCTTGTAATGCTGGCGCGCGAGCAGGGTCGTCGGCGCGATCACCGCCACCTGTACGCCCGACATGGCCGCGATGAAGGCCGCGCGCATCGCCACTTCGGTCTTGCCGAAGCCCACATCGCCCACCACCAGCCGGTCCATGGGGCGGCCGCTGTCGAAATCATCGAGCACGTCCTCGATGGCGCGCAGCTGGTCATCTGTTTCGGCATAGGGGAAACGCGCGAGGAACTCTTCCCACAGCCCATCTGGCGCTCCAAAGACCGGCGCCTTGCGCAACTGCCGCTCTGCTGCGATGCGTATCAGCTTGTCGGCAATCTCGCGGATGCGCTGTTTGAGCTTGGCTTTCTTCGCCTGCCACGCCCCGCCGCCCAGCTTGTCGAGCAACCCCTCCTCATGGCCATAACGGGACAGCAGCTCGATATTCTCGACCGGCAGATAGAGGCGATCCCCCCCGGCATATTCGAGCGCGATACATTCATGCGGCGCGCCCATCGCCGTGATCGTTTCAAGCCCGGTATAGCGCCCGACCCCATGTTCCACATGCACGATCAGATCACCGGGGCTGAGGCTTTGCGCTTCAGAGAGGAAGTTCTCCGCACGTTTGCGCCGCTTGGTGCGGCTGACAAGCCGGTCGCCCAACACATCCTGCTCTGAAATGACCGTCAGACCGGGGGCCTCGAACCCTTCGTCGAGCGGCCAGACTGTCAGATACAGCCCGCCCTTTCCCGTCGCGATGTCGCGTGCCGTGGCAATCGGCAGCGCCTCCCCCGCGCCGTGATCTTCCAAAAGCCCCGACAAACGCTCGCGCGCGCCCTCTGAATGGCTTGCAAGCACCACATCACCGGACTTGCGCCGCTCGGCGATATGCCCGGCAAGCGCGTCAAAGACATTCGCCCCGGCCTGACGCTCGGGCGCAAAACTGCGCCCGACGCGCCCGCCCGCGTCCAGCACCCCCGGTCCCGGCGGGGTCTTGAGCGGGTTGAACTGGATCACGCGCCGCCCTGACAACGCGTCACGCCATCCTGCGTCATCAAGATAAAGCAAGTCTGGCGGACAAGGTTTGTAGACAGTATCGAGCCGCCCCTTCGCCCCCATCGCCTCGCGACGCGCGTCATACTGATCTGCGATCCCTTCCCACCGGCTGGCGCGCGCAGCGTCGATCTGATCATCGAGCAGCAGCGACGCACCCGGCAGATAGTCAAACAGCGTCTCCATCCGGGCATGGAAAAAGGGCAGCCAATGCTCCATGCCCTGATATTTGCGCCCGGCACTGACAGCCTCATAAAGCGGATCGTCACTGCCCGCCGCGCCAAATTCGATGCGGTAATTCTGCCGGAAACGTGTG
>SKIM01000114.1 GCA_007116445.1 Natronohydrobacter sp. | reverse complement strand
TCTGCAGCGTGAAGGCGGCCAGCACCATTGCCATCAGCATGACGGACCCCAGCGCCGCACCTGACAGGTCGATCGGCCAGTCCGACAGGCGTGTGTAGATGCCAGTCACCAGCACCTCGAAGCCTGTGCGCGAGGCAAGCGCGGCGGGTGTGCCGAATTCCTCGATCGACATGGCAAAGACGATCAGCAGGCTGGCCGCAATCGCGGGGATCGAAAGCGGCAGCGTGATCAGGAAAAAGGCCTGCAACGGGCGCGCCCCATGCACGCGTGCGGCCGAGGCAAAGCGTCCGCCCACCATTTCCAGCGCACGGGATACAGCGAAATAGACCAGCGGGAACAGGTTCAGCGTCATCACAAAGGCAACGCCGGTAAAGCTGAACAGAAAGCGGCCCATGTCAAAGCCCAGCAGCTGGAACAGATAGCCGCGCGGCTGCAGGGTCATCATCCAGGCAATCGCGGCGATGAAGGGCGGGATCAGGAAGGGGATCAGAAAAACCACATCCCAGACCCGCGCGCCCGGCACATTGAACAGCCCGCGCAGGATGCCGATGGGCAGACCGAAGATCAGGCAGCCGAGCATCACTGAGAAGGCCAGCAGCAGCGTGTTGCTGGCCTGTGTCATCAGACGGTCATTCTCGGTCAGGATGATCAGCTTCGAGAACGCCCCGTCAAAAGAGCCGCGCGCGAATTCGGGAAAGATCGCCTGGAGCAGGATGAACAGGACAGGCAGGCCGACCAATATGATCAGCGCCAGGGCGGCCAGCGTGGTCAGAAGGGATTGCGCGCGTGGCATGGCAGGCCTTTCATAAAGGATCATGGCCCCGAAAGATCCGGGGCCATCTGGTCCGAGATGCGACAGATCAGGTCAGCGGTTGGTCACAGTCTCGTTGAAGCGCGCGATGATTTCGTCGCGGCGGGCTGAAACCGCGTCCTCATCGACCTCGATCACGTTCAGGTCATTGATGCCGGGGCGCAGCCCTTCGACATCTGCGCGGGCGGGCATCATCCAGGTTTCGGCAACCAGTTCCTGACCAGCATCCGAGAGCACAAAATCGACAAATGCCTTGGCGGCATCTGCATTCGAGGTTGATTCGAGAATGAACATCGGGCGCGGGGCGATCACAGTGCCGCTTTCAGGCACGATCACCTCGACGCTTTCGCCAGCGGCGGCACGGGCGTATGAAATGTAATCCACCGCCCCGAAGACAGCCGCTGCCGCACCTTGCAGCACCGGGTTCAGCGCAGCCGCATTCGGTCCCGGCACGATCATGCCATTCTCGGCGAGCGCGCCCAGAAGCTCCCATGCGGCATCGCCCATCGCGGTTTCCAGCCCGGCAATAAGGTCAAAGGCAGACCCGGATTGCGCCGGGTCGGGCATGGTCACAAGGTCGCGGTAGTCCTCGCTGGCCAGATCGGTCCATTCGGCGGGGCGCGGTGTGCCGCTCTGGGTGTTCCAGGCAATCGCCAGCGCCGAAATGCCTTGCGCCACATAATGGCTGTGCTTCAGGAAATCCGGCACGTTTTCGGCATTGGGCGAAAGGTATTCCATCAACAGCCCGCGCTCATGCATGTCCACAGCCGACCCCCAGCTTGCCGAGACGACGACATCGGCCTGCGGATTGGCCTCTTCGGCTTCGAGCCGCGCCATCACCTGACCGGTGGTGCCCTGAAACACGTTTACAGTGATGCCGGTTTCAGCCTGAAAGGCTTCGGCCAGCGCATCGGCCAGCCCGCCGGGGCCCGCCGTGTAGAATGTCAATGTGTCAGCCTGGGCAACTGTGCCCAACAGGCCCATCGATGCAGCAATAGCGGTCATGCGCAGCATATCGGTTTCCTTCGGTTTGGATCAGTGCGGAAAAACGCGCAGGCGATCAGTATCGATCGCCAGCGGGATCTGGCTATTCACGGCGGCGGGCCGGTCGGCGGGACAAACGAGGCTGATCGTCTGGCCATCCAGCCCCAGATGCAGAAGATACCGGTCGCCTTGAAACTGGCAGCGCAGCACTTGTGCTTTCAGCGCGCCCTGTGGATCGGGCCGGATGGCCGTTCGCGGGATCAGGATGCGCGCCGGGCCTTCCTGTGCCTTGCCTGCCAGAAAGGGTAGCGTCAGATGGGATGTCGTGCAGGTAAAGCCGTCTGACGCGCAAAGCCTGCCTTCGACTAGCGCACCGATATTGAGGAACTGCGCCACTTCGACCCGCTCTGGCGCGGAAAAGAGCGCTTCAGGCGTATCGATCTGGGCAATCTCGCCATTCAGCATCACCGCCACACGGTCGGCAATGGTGAAGGCTTCGGCCTGATCATGGGTGACATAAACTGCGGACAGGCCCAACTCGCGCAAGAGCGTGCCGATTTCCAGTGCAAGACCTTCGCGCAATTCCCGGTCTAGATTCGAGAGCGGTTCGTCAAACAGCACCAGTGGGGGCTCAGCCACAATCGCCCGCGCAAGGGCGACACGTTGTTGTTGGCCGCCCGAAAGCGTGCCGGGGAAGCGGTCTGCCAGATGGCCCAGCCCCACCCGTTCAAGCGCACGTCGCGCGCGTGTTTCGCGTTCGCTGCGCCCCAGCTTGCGCATGCGCAGCGGGAAAGCGACGTTGTCAATCACGCTCAGATGCGGCCAGATGGCGTAATCCTGAAACACCATGCCGATGCCGCGCGCCTCCGGTGGGGCATTGAACGCCGCGCCATCAACCACGCAATTTCCTGCGATCTGCATCTGGCCCGAACTCGCCGAAAGCAGACCAGCGGCGATGCGCAGCAGCGTGGTTTTCCCGCAGCCCGAGGGGCCCAGAAGGGCGACAACCTCGCCCGGAGCAAGCGAAAGGTCGATATTGCGCAAGACCTGCGTGTCACCAAAGGATTTGGCGATCTGCGTGGCATGCAAGGCAGTCGGGGCGATCTCTGATGTAATATCCTTCATAAGCGCCGCCTAGCAGTGCAATGTAACAGTTTATTGTCACATTCTGCGGCCTTAAGGTTTTTCAGCCCGGTGCCAGCCGTCGGGCTGCCAACCAGCTTGCCAGGGCCATCAGCCCGGCGGTGGTCAGGCACAGGGGCAGACCACCGATCTGAAAGCTGATCCCTGACAGGGCTGTGCCAAGCAGCCGCCCGGCCGCATTGGCCATGTAATAGAAACCAACATCGCGCGTAATCCTGTTGGCGGCCCCGAAGGCGAGGATCAGATAGGAATGAACGGAGGAATTGATCGCGAAGACGAAGCCGAAGAGCAGCAAGCCGGCGATCAGCGTGACAGTCAGCCAGTCGGCCGGATCGCCCGCGGCCAGGCTTGCTGCGGCCAACAGGAACGGGATCGGCACCAGCAGCCCGCACCACAAGATGGCCTTGCGGGTGATTTCAGCCTCGGACTGGCCCTTGCGGCCCAGAATGCGCGGGGCAAAGGCCTGGACTGCGCCATAGAGAATGATCCAGACTGCCATGAACCCGCCGACCAGAAAGAAAGCCTCGCGGCGCCCTTCGGACGTGCCATCCGACAGCACCGCCTGAAAATAGATCGGGATGCCAACTACGAACCAGACATCACGCGCGCCGAAGAGGAACATCCGCGCAAGGCTCAAGCGGTTCACGCGCGGATCGGTGGACCGCCAGCCCGCCCAAGTATCCGCGCCCTTCATCCGCCCCGGCAGGCCTTCGGGCAGAAACAGCAGCACGCCCAGCAGGATAACGGCCAAGACCCCGGCCATGCCCCAGATCGCCGCCTGGAAGCCCAAAAGCGCAAGCAGCGCCGCACCAAGAAAGAAACCTGCCCCCTTCACTGCATTTTTCGAACCGGTGAGTGCCGCGACCCAGCGGAACAAGGCCCCCTCCTGCGCGGGCGCAAGCAGTTTGACCGCGGATTTCGATGACATCTTGGCCAGATCCTTGGCCACACCGGACACGCCCTGCACGGCCATGACAAAGAGGACCGAGGCCGCGATGCTCCAGCCCGGATCCAGCTGGGCGAGCACCACCAGCGCCGCGATCTGCAGCGCAAGCCCGGCATAGAGCGTGGCCGCAAGCCCGAAGCGCGCGGCCAGCCAGCCTGCGGCCAGATTTGTGACAATGCCTGCGATCTCATACAGCAGGAACAAATAGGCCAGCTGGATCGGAGAAAAGCCCAGCGAATTGAAATGCAGCAGGACCAGCATCCGAAGCGCCCCGTCCGACAGCATGAAGGCCCAATAGGCCGCTGTGACAGCGATATAGGCGCGGAGCGGATTGGGAGCGGTTTTGGTCATGCGGTCTGTGCCTCATGCGTCGCGCAAGGGGGGCTGTCTGCCCCCCTCTTGGCCCCAAGGGGCCAATTCACCCCCTGAGGATATTTTTACAAGGATGAATATCACAGGCTTTGCGCCACCATTCGCGCAATGTCGCCCAACCGGCAGGCATAGCCCCATTCATTATCATACCACGCATATAGTTTCAGTTGCGTGCCATTGATGACCATGGTGGATGGCCCGTCGATGATGCTTGAGCGCGGGTCATTGGTGTAATCGCAGGACACCAGCGGGCGGTTCTCATAGCCCAGAATGCCTTTCATCGGGCCTTCGGCGGCGGCACGGAACAGGGCGTTGACCTCCTCCACTGTCGTCGCGCGCTCCAGCTCGAAGACGCAATCGGTGAGCGAGGCATTCAAGAGCGGCACCCGCACCGCATGTCCGTTTAACCGGCCCTTGAGTTCGGGATAGATCAGCGTGATCGCAGTCGCGCTGCCAGTGGTGGTGGGGATCAGGTTGGTGAGCGCTGCGCGCGCGCGGCGCATGTCCTTGGCCGGGCGGTCGACGATGGTCTGGGTATTGGTCACGTCATGGATCGTGGTGATGGAGCCGTGGCGGATGCCAAGCGCCTCGTGGATGACCTTGACCACGGGTGCGAGGCAGTTGGTGGTGCAGGAGGCGGCTGTGATGATGGTCTGGCGACCATCATAGAGGTGGTGATTGACGCCATAGACAAGGTTCAGCGCGCCGCCATCCTTGACCGGGGCGCTGACGACAACTTTCTGCACACCTGCGTTGAAATAGGGCGCTATCTTCGCTTCGGTCTTGAAGACCCCCGTGCAGTCGATGACCAGATCAACGCCCATCTCGGCCAGCGGCAGCGCCTCGATGGTCCGCGCGTGGGTCAGGCGCATGGCTTGGCCGCCCAAGATCAGAGCGCCCTCACCAGCGGAGACAGGCGTATTCCAGCGACCATGGACCGAGTCAAACTCCATCAGAAGCGCGTGCTGTTCGGCATCGCCGACCGGATCGTTGAGCAGCACGATCTCGCCGCCTGCGCCACTGTCGATCAGATCGCGCAGAACGAGTTTTCCGATACGGCCAAGGCCATTGAGGGCGATGCGTGTCATGGGGTTTTTGCTCCGATAGTGTCAAGGGGGGCTGTTGCGTTCTGCCATGACCGGGATCCTGTTGAAACCTGTTGTCGCCGTTGTTGCGGCAGAATTTCAGATCACGGCATGGCGCACCTTGGCCGAGACCCATTCGCTGACGACCACGGTGCCCAGGATCACCAGAATGATCAGCGACACTTGCGGCCAGGCCAATGTGTTCAGGCTGGCATTCAGCTGTGCCCCAATGCCACCAGCACCGACTAGCCCCAGAATGGCGCTTTCGCGGATGTTGATGTCCCAGCGAAACACACTGATCCCGTAGAAGGCAGGCAGCACTTGCGGCACGATGCCATAGGTCAGGATCTGGGCCTGACTGGCACCGGTCGCAGTGATTGCCTCGACCTGGGAAATGTCGGTTTCCTCGATGGCCTCATAGAGCAGCTTGCCGATGAAGCCGATCGAGCGCAGCGCAATGGCCAAGATACCTGCAAGGATGCCCGGACCAAGGATGGACACCAGCAGAAGCGCCCAGATCAGCGAGTTGATCGAGCGCGAGGCCACGATGATGAAGAGCGCAAGGGGGCGCAGGATCCAGCGTGAGGGCGTGGTATTCGACGCGGCAAGGAAGGCCAGCGGCACGGCCATCGCGATGCCCAGAAGCGTGCCGAGCGTTGCGATGTTGATTGTGTCCCAAAGCGGTCCCCAGAGCCGCTCCATATAGGACCAACGCGGCGGGAAGGCGCGGCTGCCGATATCGGCGGCGGCGTTGGGCGCGTCCCAGACAAAGGCCCAGATCGTGCGCTGGGTCATACGCTCCCAGCACCAGACAAAGAGCGCGACACAGGCCAGCCAGCCAACCCAGAGCAGCAGGCGCTTGCGTGGGGTGCGATGCTGCCAGATGGGGGGGTCTGCGCTTGCGATGCTCATTTGACCCACTTTCGCAAATAGCCCGAGGAATATTCCGACACCATCACGATGGCGATGATGATCAGCAGGATCGCACCCGCGCTGGAATATTCGTAGCGCGACAGCGACGTGTTCAGCGCTGCACCGATGCCGCCCGCACCCACGATCCCGATCACGGCGGATTCGCGGAAATTGATGTCCAGCCGGTAGAGTGACAGTCCGATCAGCCGCGGCATGACCTGCGGCTGGATCGCGTAATTGATCAGTTGCAGCCAGCTGGCCCCTGTCGCGCGGATCGCTTCGGCCTGGGCTTCGTCGATATCCTCGATATCCTCGGCCAGAAGCTTGCCGATGAAGCCGATGGTGGCGAATGTCAGCGTGAGGAACCCGGCAAAGGCCCCGAAGCCGAACAGGGCCACGAAGAAGATCGCCACGATGATCTCCTGAAGCGCGCGGCTTATGGCGATGATGCTGCGGCAGATGTAATAGACCCATTGCGGCGCGACGTTACGCGCAGCCCCCACGCCGATGGGGATCGAGATCAGCACCCCCACGACGGTTGAGGTGAAGGTCATGGTCAGGCTTTCCATCAACCCGTTGGAAATGTCGCGCCAGCGGGTCGTGAAATCGGGCTGCAGGAAGCCTGCGACAAAGCGTTGCGCGCGCTCCATGCCGGCGATGACGCGGGTCCAGTTGATTTCGACCGAGCCGATGGCGAGCACCAGATAGGCGATTGCGCCAATGGCCAGCGCAATCCGCCAGCCGCGCGACTGGATCATCTGCGGCGGCTTGCGCCATGTGGTCGGGTAGGCTGCGCTCATAGCGCCCTCAGCATCTGCTCGGTTTGCGCCTTTTCTTCCGCCTCGGCGTCGGCCTCGTCAGAGGCGCCCTTGCGCATGGCGGTCCAGTCTTCTTCGCCGTAGATCTGTGTCAGCACAGCTTCGGTCAGACCAGAGGGTGGCCCGTCAAAGACCATGCGACCCGATTGCAACCCGATGATCCGGTCCGAGAATTGCTGCGCCAGCACCACATCGTGAATATTGATGATCGCAGGGAGAGTCCGTTCGCGACAGATTTCAACGATCAGGCGCATGATCTGGCGGCTGGTCTTGGGGTCGAGGCTGGCGGTCGGTTCGTCGATCAGCAGCAGTTCGGGATCCTGCGCCAAAGCCCGCGCGATCCCCACGCGCTGGCGCTGCCCTCCTGACAGCGCATCGGCGCGCTTGTCCGCATGCGCCATCAGCCCGACACGATCAAGCAGGCGATAAGCATTGGCGATATCCGCGCCGGGATAGCGGCGGGTGAAGCTGCGCCAGAAGCCGACATAGCCCAGCCGACCGGACAGCACATTTTCCATCACCGTCAGACGCTCGACCAGGGCATATTCCTGGAAGATCATCCCGATCCGGCGGCGCGCGCGGCGCAGCTCGCCTGTGCGCAGCGCAGCGAGGTTGATGTCATTGAGCCAGACTGCGCCGGAACTCGGCTCGACCAGACGGTTGATGCAGCGGATCAAGGTGGACTTTCCCGCCCCTGATGGTCCGATCAAACCGATCACCTGCCCCTGCGGGGCCTCGAATGAGACATCCGACAGTGCCTTGTCGCCTGTCTTGTAGGTCTTTGTCAGACCTTCGATCCTGAGCATATGCGCATTTCCCGAAAAAGCGGGGCAGGCAGAACCGGAGCCCTGCCTGCCGGAAAGGATTTGGTGCTGAAATCCTCAGTTGCAGGTATAGGTCACGCCCATCGCTGCATCGATCTGACGGATCACGGACCAGTTTTCCTGGAACGTGATCGGAATGAACTGGCTTTCGCCCTGCGCGCCAAATTCACGCTCCAGGCCCGTGCCTTCCCACTCGAAGCTGAAAAAGGCGTCGCGGATCTGGTCCTGCAAATCGGGGTGCAGGTTATAGACTGTGCCATAGCCCGAAGTCGGGAAAGTGTCGGATTTGTAGATCGTCACCAGATCGTCGCGGCTGACGACACCGCGCGCTTCCATCCGGGTCAGCACGGAATTGGCGATGGCCGCTGCATCATAATCCTGATTGGCGACGCCAAGGATCGAGTTGTCATGCCCGCCCGAAAAAGCCGGGGTGTAGTTTTCATCGACAACCAGACCGAACTCGGATTCGAGCAAGGCCTGCGGGGCCTTGAAGCCGGAATTCGAGGTTTCCGAGGTGAAGGCAAGCTGACGCCCGTCCAGATCGGCAAGCGTCTCGATGCCCGATCCGGGATAGGTGATGATCTCCATCTCGTAGCCGAAAGAGCCATCCTCGGCCGCCATCATGGCAAAAGGACGGAACCCGGCACAAGCGACCGCGATCGGGTTGCCGCCTGTGTTCACAGCGGCGATATGCAAACGGCCAGCGCGCATGGCTTCAAGCTGCGCCGCGTTGGACTGGACCGGGAAGAACTGCACAGGCTTGCCTGTCGCATCCGACAGATGGTCGATGAACTCGGCCCAGACATCTTCGTAAACAGCAGGGTCTTCGACCGGCGTATAGGCAAAGACCAGAACCGGCGGATCGACCCATTCGCTGGGGTCGGTGGGAATATCAGCGATCAGGTCGCCGTCATTGTCGGTAAAGCGCGGATCAAGCTGGAATGCGCCGGCAGGCAGCGCAAGGGCTGCGCCGAGTGCCACGGTCGAGAGGAGCCTTGCAGTCATGTCTTTCCCCTTGAAGGTTGAACTTGAGAGGCAGATACGCGGCTGAAGTAACAGGCAGATAACGGTGCGGTGACAATTCTGTGACAGCGCAGGGGGTGTCGCCCTGCGCCCCGCAGGTCTTTGCCGCTGCTGTAGGGCAGTGGCGCGGGTGGCAGGACAGGGCGGGGCTTCAGTCTTTCAGGATGCCCGGCAGGGTCAGCCCATGTTCGCGCGCGCAGTCCAGGGCGATGTCATAGCCTGCATCAGCGTGGCGCATGACGCCCGTGGCCGGGTCGTTCCAAAGCACATTCGCAAGTCTGCGGTCGGCCTCTGCGCTGCCGTCGCAGACAATCACCATGCCCGAATGCTGCGAAAAGCCCATGCCGACACCGCCGCCATGATGCAGGCTGACCCATGTCGCGCCGCTGGCCGTGTTCAGAAGCGCATTCAGAAGCGGCCAGTCCGACACTGCGTCCGATCCGTCCTTCATGGCTTCGGTTTCGCGATTGGGGCTGGCGACCGAACCGGAATCGAGGTGATCGCGCCCGATCACCACCGGGGCCTTCAGTTCGCCGTTGCGCACCATTTCGTTGATCGCCAGCCCCGCCTTGTGTCGTTCGCCCAGGCCGATCCACATGATGCGTGCGGGCAGCCCCTGAAAGGCGATGCGGTCACGGGCCATGTCCAGCCAATTATGCAGATGGGCATTGTCGGGAAACAGCTCTTTCATGCGCTGGTCGGTCTTGTAGATATCTTCGGGATCGCCCGACAGTGCACACCAGCGGAATGGCCCGATGCCCCGGCAGAAGAGCGGGCGGATATAGGCGGGAACAAAGCCGGGGAAGGCAAAGGCATTTTCCAGCCCCTCTTCCAGCGCGACCTGACGAATATTGTTGCCGTAATCCAGCGTCGGCACGCCTGCGTTCCAGAAGTCGACCATCGCGGCGACATGCGCCTTCATGCTGGCGCGGGCGGCCTGTTCGACGGCCTTGGGGTCGCTGTCCTGTCTGGCGCGCCATTCGGCCACGGACCATCCCAAAGGCAGGTACCCATGAACCGGATCATGGGCCGAGGTCTGGTCGGTCACCATATCCGGGCGCGGCCCGCCTGCCTTCATGCGCGCGACCAGTTCGGGAAAGACTTCGGCGGCATTGCCGATCAGCGCCACGGATTTCGCTTCACCCTTCGCGGTCCAGTCGGCAATCATTGCGAGCGCTTCGTCAAGACTATGGGTCTTGGCGTCGCAATAGCGGGTGCGGATGCGGAAATCGGCGCGTGTCTCGTCGCATTCCACGGCCAGACAGCAGGCCCCGGCCATCACGGCGGCCAGTGGCTGCGCGCCGCCCATGCCGCCCAGACCTGCGGTCAGGATCCAGCGGCCTTTCAGGTCGCCCCCGTAATGCTGCCGCCCGGCTTCGGCGAAAGTCTCATAGGTGCCCTGCACGATGCCCTGCGTGCCGATATAGATCCAGCTTCCGGCGGTCATCTGGCCATACATCGCCAGACCCTTGCGATCGAGTTCGTTGAAATGCGCCCATGTGGCCCAATGCGGCACCAGATTGGAATTGGCGATCAGCACGCGCGGGGCGTCGGGATGGGTGCGAAACACGCCAACTGGCCTGCCCGACTGCACCAGCAGGGTTTCATCGGTTTCCAGCGCGCGCAGCGCCGCACAGATACGGTCGAAATCCTCCCATGTCCGCGCAGCGCGGCCAATACCACCATAGACCACCAGTTCATGCGGGTTTTCGGCGACATCGGGATGCAGGTTATTCATCAGCATCCTCAGCGGCGCTTCTGTCAACCAGCTTTTGGCGCTGATCTCGGATCCGGTCGGGGGAAAGATATCGCGGGTGTTGTGACGGGGATTGGTCATCTCAGCCTCTCTAGCTTCGGGGCCATTCTGGCAAGGGTTTGCAGGATCTCGGCCAGCACCGGGCGCAGGCGTGCGGATTTGGCCGTGTCATAGGCAAAAGGCGGTTTTTCCGAGGTCAGATAGAGCGACTGTGCCAGTTCCATCTGGATGGCATGAACCCCGTCCTGAGGCATGCCGTAAAGGCGCGTTGTCCACCCGCCCTTGAAGCGGCCATTGACGACTTGCGTGTATACCGATGCCGCGGCGCAGATCCTGGCGACACTGTCCTGCAGCACGGGGGCGCAAGAGCTGCCATCTGCCGTGCCGATATTGAAATCAGGCAGGGTGCCGTCGAAGAGGAAAGGGATCTTCGAGCGGATGGAGTGGCAATCATACAGGATCGCAACCCCGTGAATGCGCCGAATGCGGTCAAGCTCGGCGCGCAGGGCGGCATGATAAGGGGCGTGGAACTGGTCGCGCCGCGCGGCGATCTCGGCAGGGTCGGGCGGATGCGACCAGATCGGCACACCATCGAAATCGGTCAGCGGCACGAGC
>SKIM01000105.1 GCA_007116445.1 Natronohydrobacter sp. | reverse complement strand
CAAAATCGCACAGATAGTCGCGCTCGGCATCGGTGCAGACGGGGATATGCGACGGGTCGTCATGTTCGGCATCGGTCGTGCCGATCAGGGTAAAATCCTGCTCATAAGGAATGGCGAAGATGATCCGCCCGTCCGTGCCCTGAAAGAAATAGCATTTGTCGTGGTCATAGAGCTTGCGCGTGACAATATGGCTGCCGCGCACCAGCCGGACATTTTCGCGACTGTTGAGCCGCAGCTTACCATGGATCACATCGCCCACCCAGGGCCCGGCGGCGTTGACGAGCATTTTCGCGCGGATCGCTTTCGTTTTGCTTTCGGTTTTGACCGTAACCTGCCAGATCCCCGCCTCGACCTGCGCCGAGACGACCTCGCTGCGCGTGTGGATCTGCGCGCCGCGCGCTTCCGCATCGCGCGCATTCAGCACGACCAGCCGTGAATCTTCGACCCAGGCATCGGAATATTCAAAGGCCCTGGTGAAGCGCGGCTGCAGCGGCGCGCCCTCCCGCGTGCCCGTGAGCGCCAGAGTGGATGTGCCCGGCAGGATCTTGCGCCCGCCCAGATTGTCATAAAGAAACAGCCCCAGCCGGATCAGCCAGGCGGGACGACGCCCGCGCATCCAGGGCATGAAAAGCGATAACAGCTTTGACGTGGGCGTCTCGCTCTCGAACCGCATATCCTTATGATATGGAAGGACAAACCGCATCGGCCAAGAGATATGCGGCATAGCGCGCAAAAGCGTTTCGCGCTCGATCAGCGCCTCGCGCACCAGACGGAATTCGAAATATTCCAGATAGCGCAGCCCGCCATGGAACAGCTTGGTCGAGCCCGAAGAGGTCGCGCCCGCAAGATCGCCCTTTTCGCACAAAACGACCGAAAGGCCCCGCCCAGCCGCATCCCGCGCGATACCGCACCCGTTTATCCCGCCGCCGATGATCAGCAGGTCATGGACTGTCGCGCTGCCCTCATCGATGGGTCTGGCCCCTTGTCCGAATTCCGACATACATCCTTCCAAGCGCAGATACAGCTATGCAGCGCACGATATGGCGAGCCGCGCCGAGGCATCAAGTTTTTTTTCGTATTTTCCGATATTGTGTTCGTTATTATTTTTTCGAAAATCTCAAAGCGCTTTGTTGCTTAAATATTCCGCCAGTATTTTTCGCAGACGCGATGCATCATGATGAAGCGAACATTGTGTCATCAAACGCTTGCCCGTAGCGCGCCCGCCCCGCGAATCACATAACAGCAACCGGAGCCGAACCAGATCCCAGGCCCCGCCACCCAATCAGGACATACCGATCATCACAGGACGCGGGACCAGAGATCCGCGCTGCCTGAACTCTGACCGGCGCAAGCGTTTTTTGTCGCGAATGTGTCACAGACGCCGCGCCGAGGGTTGTGCCGGAGTGGTTTCACTGACAGCGTGCCCGGACGCGCGCGCCTTGTGCCCCGCCCAGGCAGGACAGACCATCTGGCGCGTAAATTGTCTCGTGCCATTGCGCGGTGACATATCCTGAGAACCGCAGGAGGTATCCTTGGAACGTCTGTCACACTCGCTCGGGTTGCGCACCAACCCTACGATTTTCTTCACCTCAGCCGGATTGATGATCGTGTTCTTGCTGGCCCTGATCATCGCGCCCGAAGCCATCGGCAGTTTCTTCGCCGAAGCCCGCAGCTGGATCGTGACCAATCTGGGCTGGTTCTTCATCATGGGGGTGAATGTCTGGCTGATCTTCCTGATCTGGGTGGCGCTGAGCAAATATGGCAATATCCGCCTCGGTGATCCGGACTCGCGCCCGGAATATTCCAACCTCTCATGGTTCACGATGTTGTTCGCAGGCGGCATCGGCACAGTGCTGATGTTCTGGGGCGTGGCCGAGCCCATCCTGCATTTCAGTGCGCCCCCGTTTGATACGACCGAGCCCCATTCCGTCCAGGCCGCACGCGAGGCGATGGGCTTCTCGCTGTACCATCTGGGTCTGCATACCTGGACCATCTTCACTCTGCCGGGGTTGGCCTTCGCCTATTTCATCTATCGCTACAACTTACCGATCCGCGTCAGTTCGGTCTTCTACCCCTTCCTCGGCGAAGGCATCCATGGCCCAATCGGCCGCGCTATCGACATCACTGCGATCCTGGGCACGCTCTTCGGCGTCGCCGTGTCGATCGGACTGGGCACCAGCCAGATCAATGCGGGCCTGTCGGAACTGATGGGCTTGCCCGATAGTGTCACGTCGAAGGTGATCATCATCACCATCCTGACAGCGGTCGCCACGGCCTCCATCGTCGTTGGGCTCGACAAAGGTGTCAAGACGCTGTCCAACATCAATATCGGCATGGCGACAGCGCTGATGGTCTTTGTGTTGCTGACCGGCTCGACCGTGTTCCTGCTGCGCGGCATTATCGAGACGGTCGGCATCTACGCCACCAACATCCTGCCCATGGCCTTCTGGAATGACATGATGGCGGGCCATACTTCGGATGATGGCTGGGGCTGGCAGGGCGGCTGGACAGTATTCTACTGGGCCTGGACGGTCACATGGTCGCCCTTCATCGGCATTTTCGTGGCCCGGATCTCGAAAGGCCGCACGATCCGCGAATTCGTGCTGGGCGTCCTGCTTGCGCCGTCGCTCTTCACGCTGGTCTGGTTCGCGATCTTCGGCTGGTCGGCGATGGAAATAGACGGCATCGGCGAAGCGGCCCGCGCGGCGCTCGGCGACAGTGCAGGCCAGATCGCAGAGGCCGTAGGGCGTGGTCCCGAATTCGCGATGTTTGCCTTTTTCGAGAATTTCCCCGCGACCCAGCTTATCCAGGGTCTTGCTGTGGTAATCGTGGCGATCTTTTTTGCCACTTCATCGGATTCTGCGTCGCTGGTGGTCGATATGCTGTGCACGGGCGACACCCAGCCGGGACCAGTGCGCCAGCGGGTGTTCTGGGGGGTCTCCGAAGGGGCTGTCGCTGCGATGCTGATCGTGCTGGCTGGCGAGGCCGGACTTGTGGCATTGCAACAGGTGATCACTGTTGTCGGTCTGCCGATCTTCATCCTGTGTTTTGCGATGATCTTCGCGCTGGCCAAGGCGTTGATGACCGAAGATGTCACAGCCGCCACGGTGGGCGCGCCGCCTGACACCGAAGCCCTGCATCAACAACGCGATCCCAGATGACGCAGCGGCGGGCCGGAACGGCCCGCCGCTTTCCCTCACGCGAGTTCTTGCGACAAATCGCGCGAGACCTTTTCAAGCCGGTCGATGACCGACGCCCCCCGCGCGCTGTCTTCGGGAGACATGCGCCAGACAGGCATCCCACGGCCCTGAAAATCCGCAGGCAGGCCAAGATCCGTGCAGCACCCGAGCAGCGCCGCCTTCAGCGCAGCAACACGCGCCGCCCCCGCCTGCGCGCGCAGCTCCGGGCGCAGGCGTAGCAGTCGCGCGGCAAATCCCGCCACATAAGGCGCAGCCATCGAGGTGCCGTCCCAGGCGGCATAGGCCGCGCCAGTCTCTGATGGTACACAGGAAATCACTGCAACACCGGGCGCTGCCATGTCGATTTGCGGACCGTGACAGGTGAAGGCCGCGGCGAAATAGCGCCCGGACTGATGCGCCCCGCGTTGGTCGTGATGCGGACTGTCATGCGGGAACGTGGCCTCAGCGCCCAGCGCGGCGACAGCGATGACCTGCGCGTAAGCAGCCGGATACATCACGCCTGCGCCTGAATTGCCTGCTGCTGCGACCAGGCAGACCCCGGCTTCGGTCGCGCGGATCACAGCGGCCTGCAAGGCCGCCGTGCCCGCAGCACTGCCGAGGCTCAGATTGGCGATGTCGATCTCGTTTTCCACGCACCAGTCCAACGCACGGATCAGGCTGCTGGTGCGCCCGCCGGGAAAAACTGACAGGCCATAGAGCGCAGCGCCCGGCCCGGCCGCGCCGCAGATGCCGCGCCCGTTGAAAACCGCCCCGCATGTGCCCGCGACATGCGTGCCATGTCCGATACTGTCTTCACGCCAGAGCGTTTCATCCCCGCCGCGATCGGTGAAATCCCGCCCGCCTGCAGGCTCCAGATCCTCATGCGCCGCGGCAATCCCGGAATCAATGATCGCAATTTTCACCGGGGCCAGCGCATCCGGTGCGAAGCTGTCGGCCTTGGGCAGGGCCATGGCCTGATAGCCCCAGACATCCTGTTCGCCGTCCCCGGCACCCAGCCGGTCGAGCGTGAGCGTGACCTGCAACTTTCCGTTGCGCTTGGGAAATCCGGTCAGATCGGGTCGCGTGATGATCCGCCCCCAAAAATCCTTTGACGGGCTGACCCGCAACTCGCGCAAACTCGTCGGCGTGTCCCCGAAGAAGCTCAGTTCCGCTTTGCCCTTGGCATCAGTCACGGCATTGTCGAGGCTGAAAGGGGCGCTGCCGCGCCCGGCGACTTCTGCGAAGGCCACGGGCTTTCCATCCTCGCCTTTCACTGTGATCTCAAGGATCAGCGCAGAGCTGCCTTGTGTGAAAAAATTGCGCGGGCCCCTGCCTTGCAAATCCGGCCCCATCCCGCCAGGCCATAGTCCTGCATGTGCGCCGAACATATCGAGATCGTGATCCGGCTCGATATGCAAGGCGCCACCATATTTCTTGCGCAACTCGTCAAGCGCGGCAGCATCCAGCACCACGGCCAAGGTATGCGGTTCATTACGCCCGACGCGCAGCGATTTGATGAAATCACCGCTGACCCGTCCCCTCGCGCGTGACGCCAGCCGCTGCGCTGTGCCTTCCAGATCGCGCGCGACAGTGGACAAATCCAGCGGGCGCTGCCCCATCGGGGTGACGTGATCGGGATTGAGCGTCAAGAGATAAGCGCCGGGGCGCGAAGGTGTGTCCGTCATCAGAGCCTCCTGTTACAGATGTCTCAAGACCTGTTTCCTGCCTCAAGACCAAGTTTGGGGGAAAAGTGGCACTGACTCAAGCCTCCGGGAAATGTGGCCTGAGCAGGTCGATCGCCTCGTCGATCAGGGCTTTTGCGCGACGCAGATCGGCCTGCCGGTCGCGGATCAGAGCAGGTGGCACAGCGGGCCTCGGCGCGGGATCGGCGCTGATCTCTTCGAGAAACGCTTCCAGATCACGGATCTGCTCATCAACCGTGTTCTCCATGTTCAGGGTGATGCGGCCTTGAGTTGGCATGGTGCGCTCCTTCTTTGTGGAAATGAGGGCGGTGCGCATGCGCGTCACCGCCCCGATGCCTGGTCGGCTCAGCTTGCGCAACTGCGGAAGCAGGCCACTGCACGCGTGCCGGTGGCAATTGCCTGCGCATAGCGTCCGGCCTTGAAATGCGCGACCGCCTGCGTGACCAGCGCGATGCAGCGCGGGCAGTTGCGATAGCGCCGCGCCAGCGCGATCAGACGCTGGATCAGCCGCCGCGCTTGTCTGGCGATGATGTTGAAGATCAGGGCTTCCATCTGGGGGTCATTTTCGGCGCCAAGCATCTTCATCACGTCAGCGCCCGAGCCGGTATCAAATTCCGTTCCCGCGATTTCAGCGCTCAGGGCTGCAATCGCATCGCTGTCTTCGCCATCAGCCCCGTCAAGGCCGAGTTCTGCGAGAATGTCGTCGAGTTCCTGATTCAAAAGCTCTTGCTGCGTAGGCATGTCACGTCTCCGTCAAAAAGGGTTTCTGGGCCAGAACTGGGCAGAGTGCCTGTCTGGTGAACCGAACATGACGCAGCACATGTTATGCGTGTGTTAGGCCAAGCATTCCGACTTTCCCGCGCGCAAATCACTGAAATGAAGTGGCTTTTGGGGCGACCATGCGAGCGGATAACGCGACTCTCTGACTTGACTAACGCAGGGCTGACACCAGTCTCACGGGCTGACCGGAATTCAGGCAGAGCTGGCGCGAAGCCCTTGGCCCCGCGCGCCGCTTTCCTGTAAGAGGGGCAGGACGCGGGGGGCACAGTTCGGCCCGGCCTGGCCGAGCCCCGACCAGACAAGGAAGACGCAATGAGTATCGGTGGACAGATCGCCTGGGATGACACAGTGCTTCCCTTTCAACTGGATCGCAGTGACGTGCGGGGCCGCGTTGTGCGGCTCGACACAGCGCTGGAGCGGGTGCTGGCAGGGCATGGCTATCCGCCGGTCATCGAAGCGCTGATCGCTGAAGCGGCGCTGCTGACCTCGATCATCGGTCAGGCGGTCAAGCTGCGCTGGCGACTGTCACTGCAGATCCGTGGCGACGGGCCGATCCGGTTGATCGCGACGGATTACTACGCGCCTGATCAGGAGGGCGCGCCCGCACGCATCCGCGCCTATGCGAGTTTCGACAAGGAGCGGTTGGCGCTTGACGATCCGGGCTATGGGCAGATCGGCAAGGGCTATTTCGCGATCCTGATCGACCAGGGGCCGGACATGACCCCCTATCAGGGCATCACACCGCTGACCGGCAGGTCGCTGTCAGATTGCGCCGAGGCGTATTTCGAGCAATCCGAACAGTTGCCCACCCGCTTCGCGCTCAGCTTCGGGCGCGCCACGCTGCCCGGCCAGCCTGCGCGATGGCGCGCGGGCGGCGTCATGCTGCAGCATATGCCCCAGGCCTCTGGGACCAGCGCGCGCGAGGCTGCGCAAATCACCGAGGACTGGTCGCGCGCCAATATCCTGCTCGACACCGTCGAAGAGATGGAGCTGATCGGCCCGACCGTGCAGCCCCCGGACTTGCTGCTGCGGCTGTTTCACGAAGAAGAGCCGCGCATCTTCGACCCGCAGCCTGTGCATTTCGGCTGCTCCTGCTCCGAAGATAAGGTGCGCCAGAGCCTGTCGATCTACTCCGCCAAGGACATCGCCACCATGACCACGCCCGAGGGCACTGTCACAGCGGATTGTCAGTTCTGCGGCGCGCATTACGTCATGGATCCGGCCACGCTGGGCTTTGAAGGGACGGACGCCGCCGCCGCCGCGCCCCGCGACGATGAGCAATAGGCTTGTCGCCGCGCTGGAGACCGCCCTAACCCGGCCTGCGCGCGCGTCGAGCGATTATGATCTGAACTCCGGCACGGTCCTGCCCGCGAACCGCGTGCTGCGCCCGGCGGCGGTGCTGGTGGGCATTCGCGGCGCGGATGTGGTGCTGACCAAGCGCGCTTCGCATCTGCGCCACCATCCCGGCCAGATCGCTTTTCCCGGTGGCGGGCAGGATGCAGGCGACGCGGACCTTGCCGCGACTGCGCTGCGCGAGGCCGAAGAGGAAATCGGCCTGCCTCGGGTGGCGGCACGGATCATGGGCGCGCTTCCGGCGCATGAAACCGTGACCGGCTATATGGTCACGCCCATCCTGGCCGAGATCACCACCCCCTTCACCCCCCGCCCTGATCCGGGCGAAGTGGCCGAGGTGTTTTCTGTGCCGCTTGCCCATCTGCTTGATCCTGCGCGCTTCCGGGTCGAGCGGCGCATCTGGCGCGGCACATGGCGCAGATACTATGTTGTGCCCTGGGGGCCATACTACATCTGGGGCGCGACCGCGCGCATCCTGCGGGGCCTTGCCGACCGGGTCAGACCATGAGGATCGCAGCCGACTGGCTCGCCGCCCCTGCCCCGCAGACCGTGCTGGCCCTGCTCACAGGGGCCGGACATCAGGCGCTGGTCGTTGGCGGCTGCGTGCGCAATGCCCTGATGGGCCTGCCCGTCACCGATATCGACATCGCGACAAATGCGACACCCGACACTGTGATCACCCTCGCCGAAGCTGCAGGGCTGCGCGCTGTGCCGACCGGGATCGCGCATGGCACTGTCACCGTGGTCGTGAAAGGCGAGGGGCTGGAGGTCACGACCTTCCGGCGCGATCTCGATACAGATGGGCGGCATGCCATCGTGGCTTTTTCGACGGATCTGGCCGAAGATGCCGCACGGCGCGATTTCACGATGAACGCACTCTATGCCAGCGCCGATGGGCAGGTCATCGACCCGCTGGGCGGACTGGAAGATCTGCTGGCGCGTCGCTTGCGCTTCGTGGGCGATCCGCAGGCGCGCATCCGCGAAGATTACCTGCGTATCCTGCGTTTTTTCCGCTTCCATGCGCAATATGGCGATCCGGCGCAGGGGCTGGACCCAGAGGCGCTGGCGGCCTGCGCATCGAATGCCGACGGGCTGGAACAGCTCTCGGCCGAACGCATCACGGCCGAACTGCGAAAGCTGCTTGCGGCGCCAGACCCCGCGCCTGCTGTGGCCGCGATGGCGCGAAGCGGCGTGCTGGCGCGCGTACTGCCCGGGGCCACGCCCGGCGCGCTGGTCCCGCTGGTGCACCTGGAGGACGGCACTCCCCCGCGCTGGCTACGCCGTCTGCTCGTGCTCGGCGGGCAGACCGAACGCTTGCGCCTGACCCGGCAGGACACCGGCAACCTGTCGCGCATGCGCGACGCGCTGGCCGCGATGCAGCCCCCGGGCGAGCTGGCCTACCGGCTCGGCGCGGATCTTGCGACTGACATCACGCTTCTGCGCGCGGCGCTGTTCGAGACGCCCCTGCCCCCTGACTGGCAAAACGCAATCGCACGCGGCGCCAGCGCGCGGTTTCCGCTGCGCGCAGATGATCTGTCCGACCTCTCCGGGCCTGCGCTGGGGCGCGCGCTGAAAGCCGCAGAAGCACGCTGGATCGCGTCGGATTTCCGCCTGAACAAGGCAGACTTGCTGACCTGACTCGCCATGGCCCGACCGCCACCCTATATTGCGCCGGAGATAGGGGGCCATGTGCTACAGAAAACCAACCCGGAAACGCATCAGACCACAGCCGCGCGGCCCATTGGCCCGGCCCAGCGCCTTGCCGGTCTGATCGACGCCTTCCAGCACGCCCCCTCTGACCCGCCGCGCAGCCTCTGGGCCTTCATGCGCTGGTCGGTTGCCGGGTCATGGCCTGTGCTGCTGTTCGCAGGCGTCGTCTCGGCGCTGGTGGGCACGACCGAGGTGATCTCGGCGCTGCTGCTGGGGCTGATCATCGATGCGGCCGTGGACACTGGCCCGGCCAGCTTCGTGAACGCTCATCTCTGGCTGATCGCGGGCTTCGTCTTCTTTTTCGTTCTGCTGCGCCCGGCCCTGTTTGGCCTATCTTCGGCGCTGAATACGATCGTGGTTCAACCGAATGTCTTCGTTCTGGTGCAATCGCGGCTGAACCGCTGGACATTGGGTCAGCCGGTGACCTTTTTCGACAATGATTTCGCAGGCCGTATCGCGCAAAAACAGGTGCAGACAGCCCGCGCGCTGACCGATGTCGCCAACGAGACGATCAACACGATGGCCTTTGCACTGGCCTCTATCCTCGGCTCGGTGGTGCTGTTGCTGACCATCGACGCGCGCATTGCGCTGGCGCTGGCGGTCTGGCTGGTTTTCTATATCGCGCTGATCCGCTACTTCCTGCCACAGGTGCGCAAGACCTCGGGCGCGCGGGCGGGCGCGCGCGCGCAGGTCAGCGGGCAGGTGGTCGATACGATCACCAATATCAAGACTGTGAAGCTCTTTGCCCATGCCGCTTTCGAGGATCGCGCAGCGCTGAACGCCATGAGCGTGTTCCGCGACCGGTCGGTCGAATTCGGCGCGGTGCAGGCCACATTCCGTTTCTGGCTGATGCTCTGCGCGGGCGTGCTGCCGGTGCTGCTGATCGGCGGCACGCTCTGGCTGTGGACGCTGGGACAGGCGACACCCGGCGCGATTGCGGCCGCCGGGGCCGTGGCGATCCGCATCGCGCAGATGACTGGCTGGGTCAGCTTCGTGCTGATGGCCATCTACGGCAATCTCGGCGAGGTTGAGGACGGCATGAAGACCCTCACCCGCCCGGCCACGCTGCAAGATGCGCCTGACGCGCGCGCCCTTGGCCGGGTGCAGGGCGCGATCCGGTTCGAGGCCGTCGATTTCGCCTATGGGCGGCAGACTGGCGGGGTCGAGGGGTTGGATCTGAATATCGCGCCGGGCGAGAAAATCGGCATTGTCGGGGCCTCTGGCGCGGGCAAATCGACATTGGTGGCGCTTCTCTTGCGCCTCTATGACGTGGAGGCCGGGCGCGTCACCCTTGACGGGCAGGATGTCCGGTGCGTGACGCAGGAAAGCCTGCGGCGCAATATCGCCATGGTCACGCAGGAAACCGCCATGTTCAACCGCTCGGCCTATGAGAACATCCGCTACGGTCGCCCGGATGCCACCCGCGCCGAGGTCGAGGCCGCAGCCCGCGCCGCGCAAGCCCATGACTTTATCGCAGAGCTTCAGGACCATGAAGGCCGGCGCGGCTATGAGGCGCATCTTGGCGAGCGCGGTGTGCGGCTTTCGGGCGGGCAGCGCCAGCGCATCGCACTGGCGCGCGCCTTCCTCAAGGATGCGCCGATCCTGGTGCTGGACGAAGCCACCTCTGCGCTGGATTCGGAAGTCGAGGCCGAAGTGCAGGATGCCTTGCAGCCGCTGATGCAGGGCAAGACTGTGCTGGCCATCGCGCACCGGCTGTCGACGATCGCGCAGCTTGACCGCATCATCGTGCTGGAGGCCGGCCATATCATCGAGCAGGGCAGCCATGACGCGCTTCTGGCGCAAAACGGCACCTATGCACGCTTCTGGGCGCGGCAATCGGGCGGGTTTCTGGGCTTTGATGCTGAGGAGGCTTGAACGACGCCCCCGCGCGCTGGCCTTGCTGCCCAGATGATTTATGTCTGGCGGGAGCCTGAAGGAAAGCTACACCCATGATCTTGCTCTCGCGTCGATCTCTCTTGTTTGGTTCGCTGGCACTCGCCGCCTGTGCGCGCGTGCCAGCGTCCCCCGAAGGACCGCTGCGCCCGATCCGGCTGGAAGACGCGTTCACAGGCCGCGCGACCGGCCAAGGCGTGTTTCGCGTCACGCTGACCGGGTCTGAACGCCGCTTCAGGGGCGATCTGAACGGGCGGCTGGTGGGGGACCGCCTGAGCGTGGTCGAGGATTTCTTCTACGATGACGGCGAGGAAAACACCCTGACCTGGGTCTTCGACCGCGCAGGCCCTGGACGCTGGACCGGTCGGCGCGATGACACAGTGGGGTTCGCCGAAGTGGTCGAGCGCGGCGATGAAATCCGGCTGTCCTATACGGCGGATTTCGGATCCGGCGGCGCAGTCACGCGGTTGGGCTTCGAGGATGTGATCTATTTCGGGCCAGACGGTCAGATCATCAACGAGGCCGTGGTCACCCGCTTTGGCATCCCCGTGGGCACGGTGCGGTTTGAAATCACGCGCCTCACGGCCTGAGGCACTGGGGCTTTGTGGATTGCACAGCCCTGTGCTACAGGCGCGCTGAAAGTTCAGAGGCACCCATGCATACAATCACCCGCCTTGGCCATCATGGCGACGGCATCGCCGACGGCCCCATCTTCGT
>SKIM01000193.1 GCA_007116445.1 Natronohydrobacter sp. | reverse complement strand
TCGGATTTCGACTATCTTGCGCCGCATCTGCCCGCGCTTCGGTTGATCCGTCCCGATTATCGGGGACGCGGGCAGTCGGAATGGACCGGCGCGGACAGCTACACCGTGCCGCAGGAAGGCGCGGATGTGATCGCGCTCATGGATCATCTGGGGATTGACCAGGCGGCGATCCTTGGCACCTCGCGGGGGGGCATTATCGGCATGTATCTGGCCCTGGTGGCCCGTGACCGACTGCGGGGGCTTTGCTTGAATGACGTAGGCCCGGTGATCGAGGCCGAGGGGCTGGCGCGGATCAGCGATTATATCGGCCGCACGCCTTCGGCGCGAACCCATGCGCAGGCGGCACTGGCGCTGGAGCGCGCCCATCCCGAATTCAGCAATGTTCCCGAGGGGCGCTGGCTGCAAGAGGCGCGCCACCATTTCATTGCCACGGATCAGGGCCTGCAGCTGAATTACGACCCTGCATTGCGCGAAGCGTTTCTGAGCGCAATGACGGGCGGCGGGGGGGATCTCTGGCCGATGTTCGACGCATGCGCGGGCTTGCCGCTGGCGCTGATCCGCGGGGCCACGTCGACCTTGTTCAGTGCGGCGACTGCCGCCGAGATGCAGCAACGTCGCCCCGACATGCTATACGCCGAAGTGCCAGGGCGCGGGCATATTCCCTTCCTTGATGAGCGAGAATCGATCGCGCTGATCCATGAATGGCTGGGGATATGCCTGTAACCATCGACGACATCCGCGCAGCACGGACGCGGCTTGCAGGCCATGCCCGCCGCACCCCGCTGCTGACCTCGCCCTTCCTTGACGAGATCGCAGGACGGCGCGTCTGGGTCAAGTCGGAATGCCTGCAGCACACTGGCAGCTTCAAGTTTCGCGGGGCCTGGTCGGCGCTCACGGCTCTGCCGGGCGGCGCGCGGGGGGTCATCGCCTGTTCGTCGGGCAATCACGCGCAAGGAGTGGCGCGCGCCGCAAGCCTGCGCGGTCTGGAGGCCGTCATCGTTATGCCGCGCGACGCACCGACCATCAAGATTGCGAATACGCGTGCGCTGGGCGCTGAGGTCGTGCTGTATGATCGCGCGCGCGAAGACCGCGATGCCATTGCGACGCAGCTGGCGGCAGAGCGTGGACTGATTTTGATCCCGCCTTTTGACCACCCGCAGGTTATCGCAGGGCAGGGCACGACCGGGCTGGAAATTGCACAGGACGCACATGCGCTGCGTCTGAGCAATGCGCAAGTGCTGGTATGTTGCGGCGGTGGCGGGCTGAGCGCGGGTATCGCGCTGGCGCTGCAGGCTGAGGCGCCGCAGATGCATGTCCGCACAGTCGAGCCCGAGGGCTTCGACGATGTGGCCGCTTCATTGCGCGCGGGTGCTGTCGTGACCAACACCGCGCGCGCGGGGCTTTGCGATGCGATTGTCACACCTGCGCCGGGGCGGCTGACCTGGCCGATCCTGAAGCGGTTCTGCGGGCCGGGGCTGGTCGTGTCGGACACGGACACGCTGCGTGCAATGGCGCAGGCGTTTGCGCGGCTGAAGCTGGTGCTGGAACCCGGCGGCGCAGTGGCGCTCGCCGCTGCGCTGTTTCAGCCTGACCAGATCGCGGGCGAGGATGTGATCGTCATCGCCTCGGGCGGGAATGTTGACAGCGCTGTGTTCCAGCGCGCGCTGCAGTTGGAGGCGGCCGATGCCACAGGCTGATCTTGGCGATATCTCGCTGCATTACCAGCTGACCGGCCCCGATGACGGGCTGCCGGTAGTGTTTTCCAACGGCCTCGGGCTGCGGCTCGAGATGTGGGATCCGCTCCTGCCGCATCTGCCGGCAGACTGGCGGATCCTGCGCTATGACCGGCGCGGGCATGGGTGCTCGGAAGTGTCGCCGCCGCCCTATACGATGGGCCAGCTTGTGCGCGACACGGAAGCGCTGCTCGATCATCTGCACATGCGGGCGTGCCTCTTTGTCGGCCTGTCGCTCGGGGGCATGGTGGCGCAGGGGCTTGCCGTCAAACGCCCCGATCTGATCCGCGCGCTGGTCTTGTCGAACACTGCCGCGCGCATCGCCACCAAGGAAGTCTGGGAGGATCGCGCAAACCTCGCCCGCGCCGAGGGCTTGCAGGCGCTGGTTGTGCCAACCCTGACGCGCTGGTTCACCCCCGCTTTTCGCGAAAGCCCCGCCGTCACGCCCTGGCGCGAGATGTTCCTCGCCGCCCCGCTCGACGGCTGGCTGGGCGGGGCCGCGGCCATCGCCGGGACCGATTTCTACACCACGACCGCCGCGCTGACCCTGCCCACGCTTGGCATTGCAGGCGACCGCGACGGCTCCACCCCGGCTGATCTGGTGCGCGAGACGATTGATCTGGTCGCAGGCGCGGAATTCGCCCTGATCCGCCGCGCGGGCCACCTGCCGCATGTCGAACAGCCCGAAGCCTATGCTGAACTCCTGACGCGCTTCGCGCAGGCGCATATGCGCTAGACCATGGCCCATCTTCTCGCCCAGACTGCGCAAACGCTGTCGCGCGGCCCGGTCTGGCGCAAATCGCCGTTTCCATCCGGCCCGTCCCGCGCTAGGTTGAGCGTGACGGCAACAGGCAGACCCGCATGAGTGACGCAGCAACACCCTATCAGGTTCTGGCGCGGAAATACCGCCCCGAGAGCTTTGCCGATCTGATCGGGCAGGACGCGATGGTACGCACTTTGCGCAATGCGTTCAAAGCCGATCGCATCCATCATGCATTTGTCATGACCGGCATTCGCGGCACCGGCAAGACCACGACCGCGCGGATCATCGCCAAGGGGCTGAATTGCATCGGCGCGGACGGGCAGGGCGGGCCCACGACCGAGCCTTGCGGGGTCTGCGAGCATTGTGTGGCGATCTCCGAGGGCCGTCATGTCGATGTGCTGGAAATGGACGCTGCCTCGCGCACGGGCGTCGATGATATCCGCGAAATCATCGCCTCGGTCGCCTATCGCTCGGCTTCGGCGCGCTACAAGATCTATATCATCGACGAAGTGCATATGCTGTCGAACAACGCCTTCAACGCACTTCTGAAAACCCTTGAAGAACCGCCCGCGCATGTGAAATTCATCTTTGCCACAACCGAGATCCGCAAGGTTCCGGTCACGGTGCTGTCGCGCTGCCAGCGCTTCGATCTGCGCCGGATCGAGCCCGAAGTGATGATCGCGCATTTGCAGAAAGTGGCCGAGGCCGAAGGCGGGCAGGTCGCCCCTGATGCTCTCGCGCTGATCACCCGCGCGGCCGAAGGCTCAGTGCGTGACGCGATGAGCCTTCTCGATCAGGCGATCAGTCATGGTGCGGGCGAGACGAGTGCCGATCAAGTGCGTGCGATGCTCGGGCTGGCAGACCGCGCGCGGGTGCTCGATTTGTTCGATCACATCATGCGCGGCGATGCGGCGGCGGCGCTGGAAGAACTGGCAACGCAATATGCCGATGGTGTTGATCCGATGGCCGTGCTGCGCGATCTGGCCGAGATCACGCATTGGCTGAGCGTCACCAAGATCACGCCAGAGGCGGGCGATGATCCGACCATCCCGCCCGAGGAACGCGACCGGGGCGCGCAGATGGCGGCCGACCTGCCGATGCGGGTGCTGTCGCGCAGTTGGCAGATGTTGCTGAAGGCACTGGAAGAAGTCGCGCAAGCGCCCAATGCGATGATGGCTGCCGAAATGGCGATCATCCGCCTGACCCATGTCGCTGATCTGCCGTCGCCCGAAGATGTCCTGCGCAAATGGCACGATGCTGTCCCGCCCTCGGGGGCAGGGGGCGCGCGGCCTGCGCCTGCAAACGGCGGATCTGGGGCACGCCCATCGGCGGGGTCGATCGGTGGTGCTGGTCCGCAGGCGGCGCTGGCGGGGGCTTTGCCCGCGCTGTCACATTATCCGGATTTCGCTTCCGTTGTGGCCTTGATCCGCGAAAAGCGTGACATGGCGCTTCTGCTTGAGGTGGAGACGACGTTGCGGCTGGTGAAATACAGCCCCGGACGGATCGAATTCCAGCCGACGCAAACTGCGGCCCCTGACTTGGCGGCCCGGTTGGCGGGTCGTTTGCAGGGATGGACCGGGGCGCGTTGGGGCGTTTCGGTGACCGCGTCTGGCGGGGGCGAAACGCTTGCGGAGATGCGCCTGCGCGAACGAGACGTGAAGGCCGAAGCGGCGCTGCAGAACCCCACAGTGGCCGCGATTTTCGCCAGCTTCCCGACTGCACAGATCACGGAAATCCGTGACTTGCAGGCTGCCGGGCTTGCGGCCGCGCAAGATGCTCTGCCAGAGGCAGAAGACAATATCGATCCCGATTGGGATCCGTTTGAAGACATGTGAAGAAAGGATAAGGCAATGCTGAAAGGTTTGGGCGGAATGGCCGATATGGCCAAGATGATGAAGGCCGCGCAGGATATGCAGACCAAGATGGCGCAGCTTCAGGAAGACCTGAAATCCATCAAGGTGGTGGGCGAATCCGGCGCGGGTCTGGTCAAGGCGACGGCGACGGCCAAGGGCGAATTGACCGCACTTGATATCGATCCCTCGATCTTCAATTCCGACGACAAGGAGGTGGTCGAAGATCTGATCCTCGCGGCGATCAAGGACGCGCAGTCCAAGGCCGAGGAACGCTCGCGCGAGGAGATGGGCAAGATGACCGAAGCGATGGGCCTGCCGCGTGACATGAATCTGCCCTTCTGAGGCGCGTCAGACATGGACCGCGCGCCCAATGAGATCGAGGCGTTGATCGCGCAGCTTGCGCGACTTCCCGGCCTTGGGCCGCGTTCGGCGCGGCGTATGGTGCTGCATCTGATCCAGCGCCGCGACCAGAGCCTGCGCCCGCTTCTGGCAGCGCTGGAGCGGGTGGTCCAGAGCGCGCAAAGCTGCGCGCGCTGCGGCAATATCTCGACCCTGCCGGTTTGCGAAATCTGCACCGATCCGCGTCGTGCGACCGGCGAGGTCTGCGTCGTCGAGGATGTGGCCGATCTCTGGGCGATGGAGCGGGGAGAAGCCTTCCGGGGGCGTTATCACGTTCTGGGCGGCACGTTGTCGGCACTGGATGCCATAGGGCCGGAAGAGCTGCGCATCCCCGAACTGGTGGCGCGGGTTCGCGAAGAAGGTCTGCGCGAGGTCATTCTCGCGCTGCCTGCGACCGTGGATGGCCAGACCACAGCGCATTACATCGCCGATGCACTCGGGGCAGTCGATGTGCAGATCACGGCGCTAGCGCAGGGCGTGCCATTGGGTGGAGAGCTGGATTTCCTTGATGACGGGACGATCAGCGCGGCATTGCGCGCGCGGCGGGTGTTTTGAAATCGTCTCGCTTGCGGTGGTGTTGCAAGCGCGCGCCTGACAGAGGGATCGACCCTGCGTCCCAGCTGGCGAGACTGCGGTTTCCGGTCTTCCGCATGTCAGTTTGACCGAAGCGTCGGCAGTGACACATGCGGTATTTTGATTGGCTGATCAATCGAAGATACTTGTTGACTGAGGCTGCGCTCTGCGTTTCCTTATAAATAATGGTGTGTCTGACGCTCCGTCGTTACACTTGACGCTTGAAGCACAGGCGCAGGGATAGCACGGGCCGACCCGCGCCATCAAATCAGGGAGCACTCTTTTGACCAAGAACATCACATCACAGCGGGTGACACGCCGTGGGCTGCTGCAAGGTGCCACAGCACTGGGCGCAGCTGGGCTGATCCTGCCTGCCAGCTATCGCAGCGCCAAAGCCGCGCCAAACCAGGGGGGCACTTTCCGCATTGGTCTGGGCCATGGCAACTCCACGGATAGTTATGATCCCGGGTTGTGGGACAATCTTTATGCCCAGGTCTTCGCCGCATCGCGTCACAACCAGCTGATCGAGGTTGATGCTGATGGCCAGCTGATCGGCGAAATCGCCGAAAGCTGGGAAACCGATGATGGCAGAACTTGGGTTTTCCGCATGCGTCAGGGCGTCACCTTCCACTCGGGCAAGGATGTCACAGTTGATGATGTCATCGCCTCGCTCAACCATCATCGCGGCGATGATGCGACTTCGGCGATCAAGCAATTCTTCGATCCGGTCACAGAGATCCGTGCGGATGGTCAGAATGTGGTGATCGCATTGGATGCCGCGAATGCCGATTTTCCCTATCTGATGTCGGATTACCATCTCGCGATCATGCCGGGTAACGATGGCAGGATCGATCCGAGTTCGAGTGACGGCTGCGGCCCCTATATCGTCGAAAGCTACGAACCCGGCGTGCAGGCCACGCTGAACCGCAACCCCGATTACTGGAAACCCGATCGCGCGCATTTTGACCGGGTGGAGATCCTGGCGATCCTCGATTCAGCGGCGCGTCTGAATGCGCTCATGACCGGGCAGGTGGACTTGATCGACCAGATAGATCCCGCGACGATCGGGATGCTGGAAGCGCGCGGTGTGGCCAATATCCTGTCGATTCCCGGGAATGCACAGTATATTTTCCCGATGGATAGCCGCGCAGCGCCCTTCAGCGACAATAATGTGCGCCTTGCGCTGAAATACGCGATTGATCGACAGCAGATGGTCGATACCATCCTTGGTGGTCATGGCGCAGTGGCCAATGACAATCCGATTGGTCCTGCCAACCGCTTTTTCTATGCTGAGCTGGAAGCCAAGTCCTTTGATCCCGACCGCGCCCGGTTCCATCTGCGCGAAGCTGGAATGGACAGCGTGACGGTCGATCTGCATGTCGCCGATGCCGCGTTCACCGGTGCTGTCGATGCAGGCGCGCTCTTTGCCGAAACTGCGGCACAATGTGGCATCAATATCAATCTGGTGCGAGAACCCAATGACGGCTATTGGGACAATGTCTGGATGCAAAAGCCATTCTGCGCCAGCTATACGGGTGGGCGCGCGGTCGAAGACCATATGTTCACCACATTCTATGCGACAGGCGCTGCATGGAATGACAGCTTCTGGTCGCATGAGCGCTTTGACGCGCTTCTGGTCAAGGCCCGGTCAGAAGTGAATGAGGATATGCGTCGTGAAATGTATCAGGAAATGCAGCGCATCGTGTCCTTCGAAGGATCCGTGATCATTCCGATGTACAATAACTATGTCATGGCCACAGCGACCAATGTTGCCACGCCAGAGCAAATTTCGGCCAATTGGAACCTTGACGGATTCCGCTGTGTCGAACGCTGGTGGTTTGCCTGATCATTGACACCCCGCCCCCGCAACGGGGCGAGGTTTCCGCCAGGCTGGCGCAAAATAAACATATAAGGGGGGACCATGGGCGCTGTCCTCATCATGGTCGCGCAGCGACTGGCCCTTGGGCTGCTGACACTGTTTGTGGTATCGGTCGTGATCTTCAGCGCGACCGAGTTGCTGCCGGGCGATCTGGCCTCGGCGCTTCTGGGCCAATCCGCCACGCCTGAGACACTGGCCGCGTTGCGCGCGCAGCTTGGCCTCAATGACCCGGCGCCAGTGCGCTACTGGAACTGGGCGACAGGGGTTCTGCAGGGCGATTTTGGCACATCACTGGCGACGCGCCGGCCGATTGCGGACATGCTGTCTGCACGGCTTGGCAATACGATCTTTCTGGCGCTTTATGCGGCCGCAATTGCCGTGCCCTTGTCATTGATCCTCGGGGTGCTGGCGGCGCTGTGGCGTAATTCGATCTTTGACCGCGTGGCCAATGCCGGCGCGCTCTCGGCGATCTCATTTCCCGAGTTTTTTCTGGCCTATATTCTGATCTTCCTGTTGGCGCAGAGCGGGGTGTTCCCATCGATGGTGCGGCTATCACCTGCCATGAGCCTTGGCGACAAGCTCTATGTCACCTTCTTGCCCGCATTGACGCTGACGCTGGTCGTGACAGCCCATATGATGCGCATGACCCGCGCGGCGATCATCAATCTGTTGGCGCAGCCCTATATCGAGATGGCCCGGCTGAAAGGGGTTTCGCCCTTGCGCATCGTGCTGCGCCATGCCCTGCCCAATGCGCTGGCTCCGATCATCAATGTGATCGCGATCAATCTGGCCTATCTGATCACCGGCGTGGTCGTGGTCGAAGTGGTGTTTGTCTATCCTGGCCTTGGACAGTTGATGGTTGATAGCGTTGCCAAACGCGATATTGCCGTTGTGCAGGCGATCGCACTGATTTTTGCCTCGGCTTATGTGCTGCTCAATCTGACGGCTGATGTGCTGTCCACCCTCACCAACCCGCGCCTGATGCGGAGAAAATGATGAGTGTGTTGATTTTCCTTGCAGCCTTCATCTTTGTAAGCATCCCGCTGTCCTGGCTGTTTCGGGCCATGCTTGCCCGTGCCTTGCCGCGTGACATGGCTCTGGTCGCGCGTGACATGCCTCTGACCGCGGCGTTTGGCATATTGATCATCGGGATCTATGTTTTCGCCGCCGCCTTTGCCCCGGTCCTTGCGCCCTTTGCAGAGCGTGCGGTGGTCGGCACATCATTCCAACCCTGGGACAGTACGCATCTGCTCGGAACGGATCGTTTGGGGCGCGATATGCTGTCGCGGCTGATATATGGCGCGCGCAACACGGTTGGCATCGCCTTTGCCACGACAGCACTGGCCTTTCTGGTTGGGTCGCTCCTGGGGATCCTGGCGGCGCTGCGCGGGGGCTGGCTGGATCAGCTGCTCTCGCGCTTTGTCGATGCGCTGATGGCGATCCCCTCGCTGATCTTCTCGTTGCTTCTGCTGACCATATTCGGCACGTCTGTGTTGACGCTGATCCTTGTCATTGCGGCAGTGGATGCCACCCGCGTCTATCGCATCGCGCGCTCAGTTGCGCAGGGGGTCGTGGTGATGGATTACATCGAGGCCGCCCGCCTGCGCGGCGAGGGCACATGGTATCTGATCCGCTTTGAAATCCTGCCCAATGCCTTGGCGCCGCTGGTCGCAGAGTTCGGGCTGCGCTTCTGTTTCGTCTTCCTGACGATCTCATCGCTGTCGTTTCTGGGCCTCGGCATCCAGCCCCCCATGGCCGATTGGGGCTCAATGGTGCGTGACAATGCGACCCTGATCACCTTTGGTGATATGACACCTCTGCTGCCCGCAGGTGCAATTGCGTTGCTGACTGTGGCGGTGAATTTTGTGGTGGATTGGCAGCTCTACCGCGCCTCCGGCCTGAAGGAGCAAGGATGAACTCGCCACTTTTGACAATCAAGGCGCTGAAGATCGAGGGCCGTGCCGGTCAGGACTGGTTGCCGATCATCAACGGGGTGGACCTGAGCTTGCATCGCGGTGAGGTTCTGGGGTTGATCGGCGAATCCGGCGCCGGGAAATCGACTCTGGGGCTGGCAGCAATGGGCTTTGCGCGCGATGGTTGCCGGATTTCGGGCGGAGAGATCATCTTTGACGGACTCGATCTGCGCCATGCGTCCGAGCGGCAGAAGCGCAAGCTCAGAGGTCGGCGCATCGCCTATGTCGCGCAATCGGCAGCGGCCAGTTTCAACCCTGCCCATAAACTCATCGACCAATATGCCGAAGTGCCGCTTCTGGACGGAAAACGGCGTAAATCGATCCAGAGCGAGGCCGTGACCCTCTATCGCAAGATGCAATTGCCCAACCCCGAAGAGATCGGCTTTCGGTATCCTCATCAGGTCTCGGGCGGGCAATTGCAGCGCGCGATGACCGCGATGGCGATGGCCAATCACCCCGACCTGATCATTTTTGACGAACCGACGACAGCGCTCGATGTCACGACCCAGATCGAGGTTCTGGCCGCCATTCGCGACATCGTGCGTGAATATGACACTGCCGCGATCTATATCACGCACGATCTGGCCGTGGTGGCGCAGATGGCCGATCGCATCAAGATCCTGTTGCGTGGGGATGAGATCGAAGAGTCCGACACGCGCAGCATGCTTGCCGCACCCAAGGCAGAGTATACCAAAAGCCTCTGGGCCGTGCGCAGTTTCACCCGCCCCGAACAGCCCGCGCCCACGGACGCACCGCTTGTCTCCGTGCAGAATGTAACGGCCGGGTATAGCAAGGTCGATATTCTGCATGATCTGAGCTTTGATATCCATGCGGGTCGTACTGTGGCAGTGGTGGGCGAATCCGGCTCGGGCAAATCCACTGTTGCGCGGGTGATCACGGGGTTGTTGCCACCGCGGGCGGGGCAAGTGCAGTTTGCAGGTAAGGCCCTGCCGCCGGACTATCGTCGGCGGACGCGTGACCAATTGCGCCAGTGCCAGATGATTTATCAGATGGCTGATACCGCGCTTAATCCCAAACTGCGCCTGCGCGAGTTGATTGGCCGGCCCGCGCAGATGTATCTGGGGCTGAGGGGTCGCGCGCTGGAGGCCCGTGTGCGCGACTTGCTGGATCTCATCGAACTGGACCCGGATAAATTCATTGACCGGCTGCCTGGCGAACTGTCAGGCGGACAGAAACAACGCATCGGTATCGCCCGCGCCTTGGCCGCAGAGCCAAAACTGATCATCTGCGATGAAGTGACCAGCGCGCTGGATCAGATCGTGCAAGAGGGCATTCTGAAGCTTCTGGACCGGCTGCAACGCGAATTCAACCTCGCCTACATGTTCATTACGCATGACCTCGCAACAGTGCGGGCCATCGCTGATGATGTCGTCGTCATGCAGCGGGGGAAGATCGTGGAGCAGGGGCCAAAAGCGCAGCTCTTCGCTCCGCCACATGAACCCTATACCGAATTACTCTTGTCGTCGGTTCCCGAAATGGACCCGAATTGGCTGACCGAGCTTCTCAAGGCGCGCGACATTCGCATGGGGTCGCAATCGCAACACAACGCATCGGGCCGGCAATGAATTACAGCGATGGTGTCGTCCATGATGGGTTCGACGAGCATTAGTGACGACAGATCTCATCTCATTTCATCCGCTATTTGCCCCTGGACTGCCCGGAAAGCGCGATGGCCTCGGGAAGGGCTTCAAGACTCGCTGCACGACGGCTGGGCCGCCCCGGTGTTGACGGTACGGCATTCGCAACGGGCATGTCACATGGCGATGGCCGTTCGCGCTGGGATCGCGCTTGAAGGCATGTCAGCACTTGTGCATTTGACACCTCCCAAGTCTTTCGCGTATCGGTCAGACCTGTCAGCAGATCAGCGATCACCGCTCTGTCGTCCTTCAGCTTTGGGCTGTAACGAGAACAGGTCTCGCTGACGCCAAAGGCTCGGCAGGGTGAGACCATTTCCGCCATTGATGGAGTGGATGGCTCCCGCTTCCGGCATCGCAATGTGCCATGTTGGGTGCTGTGAACATCACCACACTACGCGACTCCCGTCAGGAAGCGTTTTCTGATGGTGTATTTCTCGCCTGAGATGAGGGGGAGGCAGCCTATTCGAATTCGACGGCGCAACTCGTCGAGGCCTGTGCGGAACCAGGA
>SKIM01000038.1 GCA_007116445.1 Natronohydrobacter sp. | reverse complement strand
TCGCTGACCCGGCTGCGGGCCTATGATGGCGGGTTTTCCGTCATCTGCACCAATCTGCTGGCCTGAAACATGGGGTGGGCGGTGCCGAGACGCTTGGTCAGAGTGCCCTGCGCCCCTGATGACGGAGGGCGGGGATGAGTTTCGCAGTTGCAATGCTCGTGGCGCTGGTTGTCGATGCGCTGATTGGCTGGCCTGCGCGGGTTTTTGCCCGCATCGGCCACCCGGTTACATGGCTGGGCCGGTTGATCGCGGCACTGGAGGCGCGGTTGAACATGGGCGGCGCGTGGGCGCGGCGGATCAAGGGGGCGCTGACGGTCGCTGTGGTCATCTGCGCCGCCGGTCTTCCGGCGCTGGCGCTGCAGATGGCGTTGCCTGCAGGGCTCTGGGGGATCGTGCTGGGGGGGCTTCTGGCCTGGCCGCTGGTGGCCACCCGCGCGCTGCACGACCATGTGGCCGCCGTGGCGCGGCCTCTGGCCGCGGGCGATCTGGACGCGGCGCGCGCTGCCGTGGCGATGATCGTGGGGCGCGATCCGCTGCAGCTCGATGCGCCGGGCGTCGCGCGCGCGGCGCTTGAGAGCCTGTCGGAGAATGCGTCGGACGGGGTGGTGGCCCCCTTGTTCTGGGGGGCTGTTGCGGGGCTGCCGGGGATTGCCATCTACAAGGCGATCAACACGATGGATTCGATGATCGGTCACCGCTCGGCGCGCTATGAGGATTTCGGCAAAGTCGCGGCGCGGCTCGATGATCTGGTCAATCTGGTGCCCGCACGCCTGACGGGGGCCATGATCGCGCTGGGCTCAGGGCGTGGGCGCGCTTTTGCGGTCATGTGGCGCGATGCGCGGGCGCATCGCTCGCCCAATGCCGGTTGGCCTGAAGCGGCGATGGCGGGCGCGCTCGGCGTGCGTCTGTCAGGGCCGCGCCGCTACGGTGACCGCGTGGCAGATGAGCCATGGCTGAACGCCGCCGCCCAAGACCCGGATGCGGGCGCATTGGGGCAGGGGTTGGGGCTTTATCATCGCGCCATTGCGCTTTGTGCCGCATTGCTTCTGGCGCTTGCGCTGATCTGACGCACCAGTCCGGCACGAGGCTTGCGCAAAGGTCGCTTTTGGACTGCCCCGTGTCGGCACAGCTTGACCTGACGGCCTGCAATTTTGCGAAGACGGGCGCAACTTGGTCCCCTTGGGAGAAATCGAAAATGAAGACGCATGTCAAATCTCTGGTCGTGGGCGGTGGTGCGGTCGGGGCCTCGGTCGCCTATCATCTGGCCAAGGCGGGCTGGGACACGCTGCTGCTGGAGCGTGACGAACTGACATCGGGTTCGACATGGCATGCGGCGGGGCTCTTGCCGCTGTTCAACATGAGCTATGCGACCAGCCATATCCACGACTATAGCGTGAAATTCTACAAGACGCTGGAGGCCGAGACCGGGCTGAACCCCGGCTTCTATGTTGTCGGCAATCTGCGCATGGCCCAGACACAGGCGCGGATGGATGAATACATGGTCTATGCGACCACTGCCGAGTCTGTGGGCATCCCCTATGAATGGATGACGCCCGCGCAGATCAAGGAGCGCTGGCCTCTGGTGCGCACCGATGATCTGCAAGGCGCGATCTTCCACCCGACCGATGGCTATATCAACCCCGCTGATGTGACGCAGGCCATGGCCAAGGGCGCCCGCCAGCATGGGGCCGAAATCATGCGCCGTGTGCAGGTGGATGGCTATCGCTGGACAGGTAGCGAATGGGTCGTGTCCTGCACCAAGATGGTGGAGAAGGGCGGCAATCTGGTCCCTTCGGACGAGCATTTCGAGATCACCGCCGAGCATGTCGTAACGGCGACCGGCAACCATGCGCAGCGCACGGCGCGGATGCTGGGCATCAAGACGCCTGCGATCCCGGTCGAGCATCAGTTCATCGTCACCGAACCCGACCCGATGTTGCAGGAATATCGCAAGAACAACCCCGAGCACCCGGTCCTGCGCGATGCGGATGCGAAATGGTATGTGCGCGAGGAGCGTGGCGGCTGGATCCTCGGCCCCTATGAGCACGGCGCGCCCGCGCGTTTCCTCTATGACGTGCCTGAAACCTTCCGCGCGGATCTCTTCCCGCTCGATCTGGAGCGGATCGAGGAAGAATACATGTCGATGATCCATCGTCTGCCGTCCTCGGAAACTGTCGGGTTGAAGGACGACTATAACGGCCCGATCTGCTACACGCCTGATGGCAATCCGCTGGTTGGCCCCGCGCCGGGTTTGCGCAACATGTGGCTGGCTGAGGGCTTCAGCTTCGGGATCACGGCGGCGGGCGGGACCGGCCATTACCTCGCGCAGATGATGATCGAAGGCGAGGCCGAGATCGACATGGCCTCGCTCGATCCCAAGCGCTTCGGATCCTGGATGACGACGGAATACGCGGCGCGCAAGAATGAAGAAGCCTATGCCCATGTCTTTATCCTGCACCACCCTGACGAGGAACGCGAAGCCTGTCGCCCCCTGCGCACCGCGCCCTGCTACGAGCGCGTGAAGGCGCACGGCGCGCAATTCGGCTGCGTCAATGGGTGGGAGCGACCCAATTACTATGCGCCCGAAGGCTTCGACGATCACGCCGCGCGCAGCTTCCGGCGCGGGGGCTGGTGGCAATATGCGGTCGATGAGGCGCGCGCGATCCGCGAAGGCGTCGGCATGATCGACGCGACGGCCTTCAGCAAACATCTGGTTCGCGGTCCCGGCGCGGCGCAATTCCTCGATTGGTTCACCTGCAACAAACTGCCGAAAGTGGGCCGGATCAACCTGACCTATGCGCTGACAGCGCAGGGCACTGTGCGCACGGAATATACCATCGTGCGACTGGCCGAAAACGCGTTCTACCTTATCTCCGCTGGTGCTTGGACCGACTACGATGGCGATTTCCTGCGCAAGGCGGCCGAGGACAAGATGGGTGAATTCGGCTGGATCGACATCCATGATGTGACCACGCAATGGGGCGTTTTCGCAATTGCCGGGCCGAAATCGCGCGAGTTGCTGGGCAAGCTCGTGAAGGACGCCGCGCCGGAAACTGTGCTCTCGAACAAGCGTTTCCCGTGGCTGTCTATGCGCAATATCGAGCTGGGCATGTGCCCGGTGCGCGCGGTGCGCGTGGCCTATACCGGGGAGCTCGGTTGGGAATTGCACCATCCGATCGAGATGCAGAATTACCTTTTCGACCAGATCATGGCAGCGGGCGAGGATGTCGGGCTGAAGCTCGTCGGCGCGCGCGCGCAGAACTGGCTGCGGCAGGAAAAGAGCTATCGCGCGTTCGGCAATGAATTGGGCCGCGACGCGACGCCGCTGGAGGCCGATCTGCCGCGCTTCATCGACATGGAGAAAGCGTTCCATGGCAAGGCCGCTATGGAAGAAACCGGCATCCGCGCCAAATGCTGCACGCTGCTGATCGACGGGCCGGAAGATGCCGATCCCTGGGGCCGCGAGGCGCTTTATCTCGACGGTGAGAAAATCGGGCGGCTGACCTCGGGCGGCTATTCGGTGGCTTTCGGCAAATCCATCGGCATGGGCTATGTCCGCCCTGATCTGGCAGTCGAAGGCACGAAGCTCATGGTCAAGATGTTCGACAAGCTCTGGCCTGCGACTGTGACCTGCGACAGCCCTTATGATCCGTCGAATGCGACGATCCGCAAGGACGGCTAACCCAGCTTCGCGCGCCAGTCATTGTGCTGGGGCGCGAAGCCCAACAGCGCCTTGGCCTTGGCGTTGGAATAGAAACTCTCCCGCGGCCCGATGGCGCGGGAGATCGGCACGCCCTCGTAGAAGCGCGCGATCAGCGCATCGGAGGTCTCGCCGACCGAATGCGTGTCATTGGCCACATTGAACACCTGATAGCCCAGCCCATCGACCTGCAGGCTGCGCTCGACCATCTGCCCCAGATCGCGCGCGTCGATAAAGGCGAAAATATTGCGTCGCCGCAGTGCCGGGTCGGCCAGATAGGCGGGGAAATCGCGGGCGTAATCCTGCGGCTCGATCACATTGTTGATCCGAAGCCCGTAGATATCCGCCCCGCTGCGCCGCTGGAAGCATTGCGCGGTCACTTCATTGGCGAGTTTCGACATGGCGTAGCTGTCTTCGGGGACAGTCGGATGGTCCTCATCAATCGGCAGGTAGTCGGGCTGGCGCGTGCCATCGGCAAAACAGACGCCATAGGTCGTCTCGGATGACGCGAAGATCACCTTGCGCACCCCGAATTTCAGCGCCGCGTCGATCACGTTGTAGGTTCCCAGCGTGTTGACGCGGAAACATTCATTGTCGCTTTTCAACAGGATGCGCGGCACGGCGGCAAAATGCACCACAGCATCGAAGCGCGGCACGCCTGTGCCGGGGTCCAACTCGTCGAAATCGGCATAGCTTGCCATCACGTCGAAGACCTGCCCGGCATCGGTGATATCGGCGATGCGATTGGCCACGCCCGGCTGGTCGAGCGGCTGCAGATCGAGGTTCAGCACCTTGTGACCTAGCCCGAGCAGATGGGCGATGACGTGTCGCCCGGCCTTGCCTGTCCCGCCTGTGAACAAAATCCGCATGCTACACCCCCTGACTTGTGCCTGAGGGCAAGGCTTAGCCGCGGGGCGGGTCAGCCGCAAGCGTGGTTGAACTTGGCCCGCGCGCGGCCTAGCTTGCCTTTGACCCCAGCAGAGGACTGCAGATGACGAATCCGCTTCTCGCCGAATGGCGCACCGAGTTTCAGCTTCCCCCGTTCGCGCAGATCAGCGACGCGGATTTCGCCCCGGCTTTCGACACTGCGATGGCCGAGGGGCGCGCGGCCTACAATGCCATCGCCGACGACGCCGCGCCCCCCACTTTCGTCAATACGATCGAGGCGATGGAACAGGCAGATGCGGCGCTCGACCGGGTGGCGGGGGTGTTCTTCAACCTCGCCGGCAGCGATTCCAACCCTGCGCGCGAGGCGCTGCAGCGCGACTTGTCGCCCAAGCTCTCGGCCTATTCGTCGGAGATCGTGAACAACAAGGCGCTGTTTGCGCGGATCGAGGCGCTTTGGGAGCGCCGTGACGCGCTCGAGCTGAGCGCGGAACAGACGCGGGTCTTGATGCTCTATCGGCGCATGTTCCTGCGCGCGGGCGCAGCGCTGGAGGGCGAGGACGCCGCGCGGATGACCGAGATCAAATCACGGCTCGCCACGCTGGGCACAGAGTTCACTCAGAACCTGCTCGCGGATGAACGCGACTGGATGATGGAGCTTGATGACCTAGCAGGGTTGCCCGATTTCGTCATCGCCAGCGCCCGCGCCGCCGCCGAGGAGCGCGGGCAGGACGGCCATGTGATCACGCTGAGCCGGTCGCTGATCGTGCCGTTTCTGCAATTTTCCGACCGCCGCGATCTGCGCGAACGCGCTTACGCGGCCTGGGTCGCACGGGGCGAAAATGGCGGGGCGACGGATAATCGCGCGATTGCGGCGGAAATCCTTGCGCTGCGTGCCGAGCGTGCGGCGCTTCTGGGATACGAGAATTTCGCACGCTACAAGCTGGAAACCGAAATGGCGGGCAGCCCCGAGGCGGTGCGCGATCTGTTGATGCAGGTCTGGACGCCCGCGCGCGACAAGGCAATGGCAGATGCCGGGCGGCTGGAAGCGATGCTGCACGCCGATGGCCATCCCGGGCCGCTGGAGCCCTGGGACTGGCGCTACTATGCCGAGAAACTGCGCCGCGCCGAGCATGACATCGATGAGGCCGCGCTCAAGCCGTATTTGTCGCTCGACGCGATGATCGCGGCGGCTTTCGACTGTGCCAACCGCCTCTTCGGGCTGGAATTCCGCCCGCTGAATGTGGAACTCTACCACCCGGACGCCCGCGCCTGGGAGGTCACGCGCAACGGGTGCCACATGGCGGTGTTCATCGGCGATTATTTCGCGCGGGCGTCCAAGCGGTCTGGGGCGTGGTGCTCGACCATGCGCGGGCAGCGCAAGCTCGGGGGCGAGGTGCGGCCCATCGTCGTCAATATCTGCAACTTCGCCAAAGGCGCGCCAGCGCTTCTGTCCTATGATGACGCGCGCACGCTGTTTCACGAATTCGGCCATGCGCTGCATCAGATCCTGTCGGATGTGACCTATGGCTTCATCGCAGGCACATCGGTCGCCCGCGATTTCGTCGAATTGCCCAGCCAGCTTTACGAGCATTGGCTGGAAGTGCCTGAAGTCCTGAGCCAGCATGCCCGCCATGTCGAGACCGGCGCGCCAATGCCGCAGGACTTGCTCGACCGGCTGCTTGCCGCGCAGAATTTCGATCAGGGCTTTGCGACGGTCGAATATGTGGCCTCGGCATTGGTCGATCTGGAATTCCACGATGGCCCACCGCCTGCCGATCCGATGCAGAAACAGGCCGAGGTGCTGGATGCGTTGGGCATGCCGCGCGCCATTCGCATGCGCCATGCGACGCCGCATTTCGCGCATGTCTTTGCGGGCGACGGCTATTCCAGCGGCTATTACAGTTACATGTGGTCCGAAGTGATGGATGCGGACGCGTTCGAGGCGTTTCGTGAGGCCGGCGACCCGTTCGATCCGACCATTGCGGCCAAGCTGGAGCGCCATGTTCTGTCTGCCGGGGGCAGTGACGAAGCCGAGGCGCTTTATACCGCGTTTCGCGGTCGCATGCCGGGTGTTGAGGCCTTGCTGAAGGGTCGGGGCTTGGCGGCCTGACCCGCCCGCCGGGCCCGCGCGCGTCAGAGTGGTCGCAAGACCTCTCCTGCCTGCCATGCGCGCACGGCCTCTGCCATCTGGCGGTAGAAAAGCCGCATCGTCGCCTCGGTCGCGTAGCCAAGATGCGGGGTCAGCAGCAGCTTGCCGCTGGCCATCAGCTCTGCGTCCCGCAGAGGATCATCCAGCGGCAGGGGTTCTGTGTCAAAGACGTCAAGCGCGGCAGCAGCAGGCCGTCCGACCCGCAGCCCGGCCCGCAAGGCGGCGTGATCCACCAGTCCAGCGCGCGATGTGTTGATGAAGACCGCCCCTGGCTTCATGGCCGCGAATTCTGGTGCGCCGATCAGTCCCTGGCTGCGTGCGGACAGGACCATATGCACCGAGACGACATCGCTGACCTCCATCAGTGCTTCGAGCGAGCCCATGTGCTCTGCACCACAGTCTTGCGCCCGCGCTTCGGTCAGGTTCTGCGACCATGCGCAGATCTCCATACCCAGAGCGCGGCCCAGCTTGGCCATCTGCGCGCCGATATTGCCCAGACCTACCAGCCCCAATTTCAGCCCGGCCAGATCACGCCCCTGCGCCCCTTGCCATGCGCCCGCTTTCAGCGTGTCGATATTGGACAGAAGTTGACGGTTGAGCGCCAGCATCAGCAGCAGGGTCAGCTCCGATGTGGTCGTTTTGCGCGACTGGGTGCCGCAGACAAGGATTCCCGCGCGCTTGGCCGCTGCGAGATCAATGCTGCCATTGCGCGGCCCGGAGGTCACGATCAGGCGCAGATTTGGCAGCGCTTCAATCAGTGCAGGAGGCAGGGGCGTGCGTTCGCGCATGACGCAGATCACCTCGAACGGTTGCAGCCGCGCGATCAGGTCCGGGCCCATCGGCAAGGTGTCGCGGTAGACCTTCACGGCACCGAGGCCCTGCCAGTCACCGTATTCGAGTGCCACGCCCGCATAATCGTCAAGGATCGCGATCTTCATAAGACCTCCGTGGTTCATCGTCATTCCGGCCGCATCGGATAGACGCGGGTTGCTTTCATTGGCATCCAGCGCGCTTTGCATGCGTGCCTTCTGCGTGATTGGCCTGTTGCAGGGCTGTTGGACCATGACAAGACATGCCAGTCCGCCCGACTGCTGTGAAATCAATCGCGCGCGACATCGAGGCGACCCGATGCGTTGCCTGACATTGCATAGTAGCGTATCCATTTCCAGATAAGTTCAAGCAGCGTCCTCGGCGCGCCTTTAAACCATAGCGCGGCTATGGGGGCGGCGGGATCGGTTCAAGGATCGCGTATCGGCTGGTCGTTGCGCCGGAAGGTCAGGTAATGGGGCTTGCGACCTTCGCGCAGGGCCTTTTGTTCGTAGCGGGTGGAGAGCCAGTCCTGCCATGGCGTCGCCCAATCGGCCGGGTCAGGGGTCAGGCAGTCAAAGCCCGCTGGCGGCACTTCCTGCAGGGTCTGGCGAACATAATCGGGAATATCCGTTGCCACGCGAAAAATCGCACCCGGCTTGAGCACGCGGGCCAGCGGGTCGAGATGGTCAGGCGTGACAAAGCGGCGGCGGTGATGGCGGGCTTTGGGCCAGGGATCGGGATAGAGCAGGAAAGCGCGCTCCAGGCATTGATCAGGCAAGACATCGAACAACTCGCGCACGTCCCAGGGATGGATGCGCAGGTTTGACAGCTTCGCGCGTGCGATCTTGCCCAGAAGCATGGCAACCCCGTTGATATAGGGCTCGCAGCCGATGAAACCTACATCCGGATTCAGGCTGCATTGATGCACCAGATGTTCGCCTCCGCCGAAACCCACTTCCAGCCAGAGCGGGCGGGCGTCGCCAAAAATCTGCGCCGGATCGATCCGGTTGCGGGCCGGGTTTTCGGCCTCGCTGACATTGCGCAGGCGCAAATTCTCCAGATCCTCGCGCAGCTGCGCCTTCTGAGTGGGTCTGAGCGTCTTGCCCTTGATGCGACCGTAGAAGTTACGGCCCTCGGCAGGCGCGGTCGGGCGGGTCATGCAGGCACTCCGTTCTGTCGCGCGGGGGGTATGGCGGGCAGGGCAGGGCGCGTCAAGGGCATCACGGTCGTTATCCGGCATGAAAAAGGGGCCATCCGGCCCCTTCTTCGTGTCCCTGACAGGCGCAATTATGCGAGATTGCGCTCGATTTCCTCGCGCTCGAAAATCTCGATCACATCGCCCTGACGGATGTCGTCGTAATTCTCGAAGGCCATCCCGCATTCCTGACCCGACTGCACTTCCTTGACCTCGTCCTTGAAGCGCTTGAGGGTTTTCAGCGTGCCCTCATGGATCACCACATTGTCGCGCAGCAGGCGCACACCGGCGGATCGGCGTGCCACGCCTTCGGTCACCAGACAGCCCGCCACTTTGCCGACATTCGACACTTTGAACACTTCGCGGATCTGCGCATAGCCGATGAAATTCTCACGAACTTCGGCCGACAGCAACCCGGATGCGGCGGCTTTGATATCATCGACCAGATCATAGATGATCGAGTAATACCGAAGCTCGACCCCTTTTTGCTGCGCAGAGGCGCGGGCCGTTGAATTTGCACGCACATTGAAACCGATGATCGGCGCGCCGGAGGCTTCGGCCAGACCCACATCCGTATCGGTGATGGCACCGACGCCGTAATGCAGCACGCGCACGCGCACTTCGTCATTGCCGATCTTCTCCAGTGCCTGAACAATCGCTTCGGCAGAGCCCTGAACATCGGCCTTCACAAGCACCGGAAGTTCAGCCACATCCTTGTCGGCCTTGGCTTTCGCCATCAGCTGTTCGAGTGTGGTTGCAGCCCCGGCCGCGGCGCGCTTGTCCTTGGCCGCCTGTGCGCGATATTCCGCGATTTCACGCGCCTGCGCTTCAGTATCGACGACATTCAGCACATCGCCGGCTTCAGGCGTGCCGTTCAAGCCCAGCACTTCGACTGGAACCGAAGGACCGGCTTCCTTGATGCGCTCGCCCTTGTCATTGACCAGCGCGCGGACCTTGCCCCACTGCTCGCCCACGACGAAGATATCGCCCTGACGCAGGGTGCCGTTCTGTACCAGAACAGTCGCGACCGGCCCACGGCCAACATCAAGCTGCGCTTCGATCACGGCCCCCATCGCAGCGCGGTCGGGATTGGCTTTCAGCTCCAGGATCTCGGCCTGTAGGGCAATGGCTTCGAGCAGCTGGTCAAGCCCCATGCGCGTGATCGCCGAGACTTCGACGTCCTGCACATCGCCGGACATGGCTTCGACAACGACTTCATGTTGCAACAACTCCGTGCGGACTTTGTTGGCGTCAGCGGCCGGTTTGTCGCATTTGTTGATCGCCACGATCATCGGCACCTTGGCGGCCTTGGCGTGGTTGATCGCTTCGATGGTCTGCGGCATGACGGAATCATCTGCTGCAACGACCAGAACGACAATATCGGTCACTGTCGCGCCGCGCGCGCGCATGCTGGTGAAGGCGGCGTGGCCAGGTGTGTCGAGGAAGCTGAGCACAGCGCCGCTCTCGGTCGTGACCTGATAGGCCCCGATATGCTGCGTGATGCCGCCGGCCTCGCCCGAGACGACATTGGTCGACCGAATCGCATCCAGAAGCGAGGTTTTGCCGTGATCGACATGGCCCATGATCGTGATGATCGGGGGGCGCGGTTGAAGAACGGACTCGTCATCCGGGGTCTGGGTGATGACCTGCTCGACATCCGCATCCGAAACGCGCACGACCTTGTGGCCGAATTCATCAATCACCAGTTCCGCGGTATCCGCATCGATGGTCTGGTTCATGGTCGCCATGACGCCCATCTTCATCAGCGATTTGACCACATCGGCGACACGCTCGGCCATGCGGTTGGCAAGTTCCTGAACCACGATGGTTTCAGGCAGCTGGACTTCGCGCACGATCTTTTCGCGCGTCTGGTTGACACCCATGGCTTTCTGACGCGCGCGCTCCTGCTTACGCTTCATCGCTGCCATCGAGCGCTGACGCCCGCCATCACCCGACAGCGCGTCCTTCAGCGTCAGCTTGCCTGCGCGGCGGCCACCAGCATCATCGCGTGGTTTGGCGCGGGCCTGGCGGTCATCTTCAGGACGCTGCTTGGTTGTCTTGCGCGCATCAGCGGGCGCCACTGATTTGGCGCGCTCTGAAAGCGGTGCCGAAGGCGCGGCTGCAGGCGCAGGCTCCACCGCAGCGGCGGCCTTACTGGCCTTGCGTGCCTCTGCTTCGGCAGCCTGGCGCGCATCTTCTTCGGCTTTGGCGCGCAGAGCTTCCTCGCGCTCGCGATCCTCGCGCTCGCGCGCTTCAGCCTCCTCGCGGCGGCGCTGCCGCTCTGCCTCGCGCTCACGTTCTTCGCGCTCGCGGGCTTCGGCCTCTTCGGCCTCGCGCGCTTTGGCGGCCGCCAGCGCCCTCAGGCGGCGATCGACTTCCGCATCAGAGATCCCGGCAGGGCGGCGCGCCGGATCAGAACCCTTGGGCGCTGTGCCTTGCGCAGCTGGAGCCGGTGCGGCCCCCGGCTTGGGTACCACAACACGCTTGCGCTTCTTCTCAACGACTACGGATTTCGTGCGCCCATGGCTGAAGCTCTGCTTCACATGGCCGCCTTTGCCGCCCAGTCCGAGTGTTTTCTTTCCGTCAGTATCGCTCATGCGTCCGTCTTATCCTCTCCGGTGGCGTATCC
>SKIM01000172.1 GCA_007116445.1 Natronohydrobacter sp. | reverse complement strand
CTAGCGCATGTCGCTCGGAAGTGGTTACCTTTTCGACATGCGAAACCAATAGGCTAGGCCTATGGCGCGAATGAGAATGAACGAGATACGCTCCAGAGCAACCAACGATGCAGCTTGAAGCATTGCGCCGATGATCACAAATACTAAGCCGCGCAGCGCCGTGACTTGGCTGCCACCAGCGCAAAGTTCTGATCTTGCGCGGATTTGGTCAGCATAAAGTGCAATAGCCCTGACCGAGGATCGCCGCACCGCGGCCCGACGCTGCGCGGCTTAACCCACGCGATCCACTGACGGCAGTGGACTCCAAGCAGTCATAGGGTATCTTGTGTCAGATGACGAGCACTAGCGCGGGAAACCGGGACCGAGCTCACCAGAGGGCATCCACCAGAAGGGCTAGCCCCAGAACCAGCGACAGCCCGATCAGCAAGCGGCGGAACACGGAATCCGACACGCGCCTGAAGACCAGCAGCCCCACCTGCGCTGCAAACAATGAGGCAGGCAGGGCGATCAGAAAGGCCGTTACAGTTGTGCTGTCATAGGCACCGCGCATCCAGAGCATTGTGGATGTCACCAACAGGATAACCACATTGAACGGCTGCAAAACGGCGCGGATTTCGGCCTTTGGCCAAGGCCGCAGTGAGCACCAGATGACAGGCAAGGCCCCGGACAAACCGGCCATGCCAGACATGATCCCCCCGCTCAGACCCACTGTGGCATCCATGACCGGCGTGCGCCGCTCGAATTTCGGCAAGGTGCTGCGGAAGCTGAAAAATCCGCCATAGACCACGAGCAGGATTGCCACGATCAACTTCAGCCCATCGGCGCTGATATGCTGCAACAGCATCAGACCTACCGGCACGCCAAGCAGCCCGGGCACAATGAACCGCATCAGGCGCGCCACATTGACCCGCAAGGCTGCGCGCACCTCCCACAGACCCATCAGACCCGTGATCACGGATTGCAGCGTCACCACTGCGACTGCGCTGACCGGATCGAGCGCGACCAACAAAAACCCGAGCGCGAAAAGAGCTGTGCCTGTGCCCGCCAGCCCGTTCAAAAACCCGCCCGCGCAGGCCCCAAGCAAGATGAACAGAACCGCAGTCGATGTCATCGGCAAGCCTCAGGGCAGCGGTAGGCAAGGGTGCGCAGATCGCGTTCAGGGCGGTCAAAAGACATGCCGGGACTAAACGCGTCCCGGCTGAAAGGGTCAAGCCCTGAACATGTTAAGTGTGGTCAGAATGCCACCTCTTGCGCAAGACCCTGCGCAATCGCAAGTTCGACCGCCGCCGAGGCCACAGCCAGATCCTGCAAGCCCACCCCGGTCCCGTCGAAGAGCGTGATCTCGTCGGCATGCCCGCGCCCCGGATGCGCGCCATTGATCACGGCCCCGATTTCAGTGATGGCGCTCTCGTCGAGCAGGCCAGTGGCGACCGCATGCTGCGCCTCGCCAATGCTGACCGATTGCGCAACCTCATCGGTGAAAACTGTCGCGCGCGCCAAGAGCGCTGCCTCGACTTCTTGCTTGCCTTTGGTATCGGTGCCCATGCAGGCCAGATGCGTGCCGGGACGGACCTGGGCATCCTTCACGATGGCGTTAAGGCTCGAGGTGATGGTGATGATCACATCTGCTTGCGCGCCCAGTTCATCAACACTGACTGCCTCGAAGGGCAGCCCCAGATCCTCGGCAGTCTCGGCCAGTCGCGACAGCATTTCGGGGTGATAATTCCAGCCGACGACTTTCTCAAAACTGCGCTGTCGCACAGCCGCGCGCATCTGAAACGCGCTCTGATGCCCTGCGCCGACCATGCCCAGCACCTTGCTGTCATGCCGCGCCAGATGCTTGATCGAAATCGCGGACGCCGCCGCCGTGCGCAAAGCCGTCAGCAGATTGCCCCCGACCATCCCGGTCGGTTTGCCGCTCTCGGGATCGAACAGATAGACTGTGCTCTGGTGGTTCGGGATCCCGCGTTCCGCATTGCTGGGGAAATAGCCACCTGCCTTGACGCCCAGAAGCACACCTACCCGGTCTAGACCCGATTTGAACCCGTATTGCCGTCCTTCGCCAAGCGCCTCGCGCACCACGGGGAAGTTATAGGCATCGCCGCGCGACATGGCGGCGAAAGTCGCCTCGATGGCGTCAAAGGCCGATTGTTCATCGACAAGACCGGGGATGGCGGATTCGGGGACGATCCACATAAGCGTATTCCTTCACTGTCAGAGAATTAAGGCCCCCGAAGGGGCCTTGAGATCAATAAGCCTTGCCGCGGGCTGAAACAGGCCAGAGCGTTTCGACCTTGCCGCCTCTGACACCCACATACCAGTCATGGACATTGCAGGTCGGATCGCAATGGCCCGGCACCAGCCGCAGCTTTTCGTTCACTTTCAGAACATTGCCGGTATCCTCGACCACCCCATGCTCATCCGAGCATTTGACGTATTTCACGTCATCGCGCCCGAAGATCACCGGCAGGCCCGAATCCACCGATTGCGCCTTCAGCCCGGCATCGACAATCGCCTTGCCGGGTTTGGCATGGCTCATCACGCTGGTCAGGATGAAGAGCGCATTCTCCCATTCCTCCTGATCGATCCGCTTGCCATCCTTGTCTAGTATCCGCCCGTAATCGGCATCCATGAAAGCGTAAGACCCACACTGCAGCTCATTATAGACGCCCGACGTGCTCTCGAAATAATAGCTGCCGGTGCCGCCACCCCCGACAATATCGCAGTCCAGCCCTTCGGCCTTCAAGGTGTCCACAGCGTCCTTCACCATGGCCACGGCCACATCTATCTTGGCCTTGCGATCCTCATAGCTGTCCATATGCTGCATCGCGCCCTGATAGGCTTGGATGCCTGCGAATTTCAGCCCCGGTGCCGCGTCAATCGCCTTGGCGATCTCGACCACCGCAGGGGTGGTGGTCACACCGCAGCGGCCCGCCCCGCAGTCAATCTCGACCAGACATTCGATCTGCGTGCCGTGGGCCTGGGCGGCGGCGGACAGATCGGCCACATTGTCCACATCATCCACGCAGCAGATAGCGCGCGCGCCAAGCTTCGGCAGCCGCG
>SKIM01000255.1 GCA_007116445.1 Natronohydrobacter sp. | reverse complement strand
GCGGCGGATCTGACCTTGCGCTCGGCTTCGAATGCGCCCAGCATGGCGGTGATGGAGCGGGCGCTGATCCGGCTTGCGATGCTGGCGCGCCGCAGGAACTGAAGACGGAGGACGCATGTACACAGTCATCGGTCGGGCCAATTCCAGAGCAACGCGGGTCTTGTGGATGCTGGAGGAGTTGGGGCAGAGCTATGAACATGTCCCTGCCGCGCCGCGCTCCGAAGGGGTGACCAGCTTCAACCCTGCGGGCAAGGTGCCAGTGCTGATCGAAGATGGCACCCCGATCACTGATTCGACCGCGATCATCCAATATCTTGCCGACAAGCACGGCGCGCTGACCTATCCGGCGGGCACGCTGGACCGCGCGCGACAGGACAGTCTGACGCAATTCCTGCTCGATGAGTTCGATTCGGCGCTTTGGATGGCCGCGCGGCACAGTTTCGTGTTGCCCGAAGCGCTGCGCCAATCCGCGATCAAGAATTCGCTGATCTGGGAATTCACCAACAGTCAGAAAACGCTGGTGCACCGGATGGGCGAGGGGCCTTTCGTGATGGGCAAGCAGATGACCGTGCCCGATATCCTGCTCACGCATTGTGGGATCTGGGCAAAGGTGGCGAAATTCCCCATCCATGAAGCGCGGCTGACGGAATATCTGGAGCGCATGAGCGCGCGTCCGGCGCTGGCAAAGGTGCTGGCGATGATGGGGTAACGGCCTGTCGGGCCCGTCCGTTACCCTGATAATCCGGGAATGGGTGATATCGTGGTGGATGGCCTGCTGACAGCCGAAAGCACGGACCGCAGCTTGGGCTGACGCGGATAAGTCTTGACTTGCATCTTTCGGGAGTGCTCGGCCCACCTAGACGAGGCAATCATATTATCGGCGTCATCGCCTTGGGGGATGTGATGGCACCGTGATCGCCCTACCGTCCATTGTGCCACGTCACTTGGTGACGGGCCTTTGGGCAATCTGCAGGCGTTGCTGCACTCTTCGCCAGATTGCGCTCGGGCTGCCGAGCAGCAAGCGCAGCGCGAGGGCGCAGCCAAAGCGCAAATTCCTGTATCGCGGCCCCCCGGGGATACGTTGAAAGACGTCATAGTTCACTTCCATCTTCCGCAGACGCAGCCAGAAGAGGCGCCAATTGGGGATTGGCGTGTTTTGCCAGTCAAAACTCAGCACAGATGCGCGCTGGTTCATCGCGCGCCGCAATTTCCATTCGAGTGGCACATCGCCATTGAGAGTCCTGAGACAGACCTGAAGCAGATCGCCGCCCGGAGTTGGTCGTTCCAGATCAGACGGATGCCGCCCGGTCGAGGCCAGTTCGTGCAAGTCCAGCGAGGCTTCCACTGTGCTTTCGATCTTCAGCTCCCGTGCCAGTCGCAGCGCGCCCTCGCGGTCAAAGCCGGGTTTGTTGCAGAACGCATCAAGGTCAGCAATCCAGTTCAACTTGCTCCATAAATGGCGCGTGTGATGATAGCATATGAACACGAAATGGTCGGTATCCGGGATGACCCTGACCGGGCTGTTCCTGATCATCACTTCGCGACTGTTTTTCAAAAGCGTCTCGGTCTTGAAAAGCGATGTGTGTGAATCCATTTCCGAGTGCATTTCTATCTCCACACCTTGCGGGGTGATGATATGGGGCACCATCGTCAGATAGAGGAAATCTTCGAGCTCTGAGGCCGATAAGGATTTTGCATCCTTGCCATCCACCAAGACATGTCCGGACAGATTGCAGCCTTGTGAAATGGCGCGGCGCAACAGGGCAGGACGATCTTCTTTGCGAACGATCAGATCCACGTCGCGGAAGAAGCGCAACGTCGGATCGGGATAGAAACAAGACGCCAGCGCGGGCCCCTTGAAATAGGCGTAACTGACGTTGCTCGGCAAAACGCACTGGCTATGGAACCAGTCAAAAGCGGCCAGCCTGTGCAGCGTCATTGTGCTGAGCGTCAAAGACAAAACGCGCATATGGCCGAGAATATCGCCCGACAGCCCATGTCCCGGCAGTCTCTTGAGATTGCCAAATGCCATCGGAAGCACAAATTTGCGATAGGCCGTCGTTGTGAAACCGTTCCAGTCGCGGATTTGCGGCAGAAGGGTCATTGCAAGCTCTTGCTGACTGCTGCTCAGTGCAGGTCGCGACACAAGAAGCAGTAATCGCGCCTCTTCGGGGCTCAAGACTGCCGGGCTCGACTCTTCGCTTTGCTTCGTGATCATAAACTCGCCTTCAATATCCAACACGCGGAAATCTGACTGGCGTATTGCTGAAACCTCAAATCAAACCGATCGACCAAACCCGTCTCCACTGCGTTAACGAAATACGCGCAGTGAAGACGAACTGCAACTGTTCTGTGCGGGGGTCACGGACCCGTCAGGTCAAAGCCTGAAGGGGCGTGATCCTGAAGGGCCTTGATCAGTTCGGTCTTGTTCAGCGGTTTGGTCAAGACTGCATTGATCCCAACGGCCATGATCCGGTCGATTTCATCGCGTAGCGCATGCGCCGTGCAGGCGATGATGGGCACATGCGCACCACCCGGAAGCGCCCGGATTGCTTGCGTCGCTTCACGTCCATCCATTTCCGGCATGGAAATATCCATGAATATCACATCCGGCTGCAGCTCCTTGAACCGGGCGACGGCCTGCCGTCCATTTTCTGCAAGCGTCAGGTCGAGTTTCAGGCCCTTGAGCATCTTGGAGAAAACCAGCTGGTTGGTGCGATTGTCTTCGGCATAGAGAACACGCAGCTCCTCGCGTTGCGGTTCAGGCGGGCGGTGGGCGGGGATGCCCGCTTCCGCGCATGGGGCGCAGTCACCTGCCGAGGCGCCAAGAGCGCAGACCAGATCGCGCCAGAGCATGGGTTTGGGCAGGGCCGCATGGATGCGCTTCGCGCGCCGCAGCGCTTGCGCGGCCAGCAGGTCCGAGCACAACATGACAACGGGCGTATCGGGCACATGTTCTGCAAGCCCGCTGAGCACTGTTTCAGCCGGGGCTGCAGACAGATCCTGATCAAGCAACACGCGATCAGGCCGCGATTTCGCAATCTGGCGCATGGAGGCGTCGATTTGCGTGGCCGTGGTTGTGGTCACGCCCGCAGCTTGCAGCCGTCGGGCGATGATTTCGCGGCTGATCAGATGGTCGCTGATGATCAGCACCGACTTGATGGACGGATCGAGCTTGACCATATCCTGACCGGCATTTTCGCCGTCCGAGGGCAGCTCAAGGGAAATGCCGAAGCACGACCCGATCCCTTCCTCGGATTCGACCCAGATCTGCCCGCCCATCGCTGCAACGATCTGCCGGGTGATCGCAAGGCCCAGGCCGGTTCCTTCGAAGCGGCGATTGGCCATTTCCTCAACCTGGCTGAACTCGGTGAAGATATGATCCTGATTGGTTTTCGAGATCCCGATGCCGGTATCTTCCACAGTGAGGTTGATCATCTGGCCATGTGCGGTATGGCCGACCCCGATGGCGCGCACCAGCACATAGCCGGTATCGGTGAACTTGATGGCATTGCCGACCAGGTTCGTCAGCACCTGGCGCAAGCGTCCCCGGTCGGTCTTTACGCGGTCAACCAGAAACATGTCATAATCAAGGATCAGCTCGACCCGTTTGTCGCGGGCGGCGGGGGCAAGCATGATCATCACGTCATGGATCGTCTTTTCCAGATCGATGACCTCGGGGCGCAATTCCAGACGGCCAGCGTCCATGTTGGAAAAATCGAGAATGTCATTGATGATCGTGACCAGCGATTCGCCGCTTTTGCTGATCGTTTCGGCATAGTTGCGTTGCTCGTCATCGAGATCGGTTTCCACCAGCAACTGCGCCATCCCGACCATTCCGTTCATCGGGGTGCGAATTTCATGGCTCATATTGGCAAGGAACGCCGATTTCGCTTCGGCGGCCGCTTCCGCGCGCTTTTGCGCGTCGATCAGTTCAGCCTGATATTCCAGCATCTTGGTGATGTCATTGGCGAGGGACACGAAATCCCCGTTTTCTGCGCGCCGATCGATCAGTCGAACCGAAAACCCATGGTTGAAATGCAATTCGACGGGCTCGATCACCTCAGCCGCCCAGCGGGACATCATCATGGACACCCAGTCATCGGGGGACTGATCGTCAAGCTTGACCAGACCTTCATGTGCGCAGATTTCGATCATGCGCTTGTAGCGGATGCCAAGGCGCATTTCGGGAAAGTCTTCGAACAGCCTGAGATAGGCAGGATTGACCAGAATAAGTACCTGATTGGCATCAAACACGGCGAAGCCGTCGATCAGACTTTCCACCGCCTCGCGCAGTCGGGTATTGGCAAGCTTGACGTGGCTATGGGCCGTATGCAGGTCTTCGGAGACCTTTGAATTCTGCCCTTTCAGCGCTTCGGCAAGGCTGCGCACAGCGCTCAATTCCTCGCGCTGGGCGATGATCTGATGTGACAGTGAAAATGCATGCGCTTTCAGGCGCTCATTGGCCGCCAGTAATTCGCGCCGGACCTGTTCGTAAAGCCGTTCTGCCCGCAGTCTTGCACGTCTTTCCCGTGCCAGATCATCACTGAAAGTTCTTTGAAAGCTCATGGCCTGGTTCGTTTCTCTGTTGCTTACCGACTATCCGCGCGTATCCTGAAAAATTCCCTAACATTTTCCGACAATTCGGCATGTTGTCGCAATGCGCACCCTTTTCCTCTGCGGTCTGCGAGGTTAGCTGTGCCTGAGAACAGGAGCGAGCTTCGATGATGACTGACCCCAGTGTGATGCGTTTTCTTCTTGGCCGCAGATCGCATTCCGTGCGGCTGCTCAGCGCGCCCGGACCCGACCGCGCAGCGATGACCGAGCTTCTGACTGCGGCGGCGCGGGTGCCTGATCATGGCAAGCTGGAACCCTGGCGTTTCATCGTGATGCAAGGGGCGGCCAGCGCTGCGCTCGCCGAGACTGTGGCGGTGCGGGGCGCAGAACGCAGACTGTCGGCCGAAGCCTGCGCCAAGGCTGCGGATCATTTCGCCAGGAGCCCGGCGATGGTGGTCGTCGTGGCCAGTCCGAAAGCGTCCGAAAAGATCCCCGAATTCGAACAGACACTCTCGGTCGGCGCAGTCTGTCTGTCGCTGGTCAATGCCGCGCTTGCCTCTGGCTGGGGGGCGTGCTGGTTGACCGGATGGGCCGCGACCGATCCAGAGGTGCAGGCCGCTCTTGGTCTTGGCTCGCATGAATGGGTCGCCGGTTTCATTCATATCGGCACGCGTACAACGCCCCCGCCAGAACGCCCCCGCCCCGAAATCGCCGCACTGACCGAGTGGCGCGATACTGCCGCGTCCTGAGCCTTGCGATTGCAGCGGGATATTTTGTTGCGCGCCTTAGCCCTGTCGATGGCTTTGGGTGCAGTGCTGGCTTTCAACACCGTTCAAGACAGGATATATCAGGCCTCGTCAGACTGACGCCGAGCCAGGGGGGCCGACCATGTTCTTCGCCTATCGCCATGCCTTCAGCCAGTTGCGCGATCCGCGCTATCGCCGTCTGCTCTGGGCAGGGATGGCGCTGTCGTTGTTCTTGCTGTTCGTGCTTTATGCCTTCGTGCTGCTGATGGTGCAGCTGCTGTTCCCCGGCGCGCTGTTTTTGCCCGGCTACGGTCAGATGGTCGAGATTTCGTCTATTTTCTCGCTGGGGTCGCTGCTCTACCTGCTATGGCTGTCGATCTTTTTGATGGTTCCGGTCGCCTCGATCTTCACGGGCATCTATCTCGATGACGTGGCCGACGCGGTTGAGGCCGAATATTACCGCGGCCTGCCGCCGCGCAACCGCATCCCCTGGGGTGAGGCGCTGCACGACAGTCTGCGCTATTTCGGGATGCTGATTGCGCTCAATGTGCTGGGCATGGCGGCATTCTTCTTTTCCAGCTTCTGGGGCATCACCACGCTCTATGTGCTGAACGGCTTTCTGCTGGCACGGGAGTATTTCACGCTGGTCGCGCGGCGGCGCAACAGTGCCGAAGTCGCGCCGAGCTTGTTCAAACAGGATTTCTACTGGCTCTGGCTACCGGGCATCCTGCTGGCCGTCGGGCTGAGCATCCCGGTGTTGAACCTTGCCATGCCGCTGGTCGGCGCAGCCGTGTTCACGCATCTTTACAACAGATTGCATCCGGCGGCTGAGGCTACGCCAGCGCCCTCCGCTGCCGATCCTGCACTCAGCGACCGCGCGTGACGGTTTCGATCATCTCATAGGTGATGACTTCCGACAGGATGATCCCCGCGATCACGACGAAGGCAGCGGTGGCGATGAGCGTCACCAATTTCGCCTTGCGCCACATCTGTGCGTCTTCGGGCGCGCCTGCGGGCGTGCCAGGCACCACGCTGCCCGCATCGGCCTGTGAGCGCGGGCGGAAAGGCAGGATCAGAAACAGCGTCATGAACCAGATGATCGCATAGAGCGCTATGGCGGACATGATCGACATCAGACTTGCTCCAGCTCGACCAGGCAGCCGTTGAAATCCTTGGGGTGCAGAAACAGAACTGGTTTGCCATGTGCGCCGATTTTCGGCTCTCCCGTGCCCAGCACCCGCGCGCCTTCGGCTTTCAGCTTGTCACGGGCGACCAGAATATCTTCCACCTCGTAGCAGATGTGATGGATGCCGCCCGAGGGGTTCTTGTCCAAAAACCCCTGAATCGGACTGTTTTCGCCCAGCGGATAGAGCAGTTCGATCTTGGTATTGGGCAAGGTGATGAACACCACCGTCACCCCGTGATCAGGTTCATCCTGCGGTGCGCCGACATCCGCGCCCAATGTGCCGCGATACTGCGCCGCTGCTGCTTCCAGATCCGGCACCGCAATGGCCACATGGTTCAAACGTCCGATCATCTCGCTCTCCTGATCCGCATGTTCCCGTTCTCCGCTTATGCGCAATGCCCTGTCGCAAAGCAAGTCCTGCGCCGAGTGACTTTCCCGTGTGGATCGATGGCTGTGTTCACGGAAAATTAGGTAGTTCCGGCTGAGATATGGGGGCTGCTCTGGAGGATGCCATGACCACATTTGACTGCTCGCCTGCTGTCGCGTCTCGGACCCGTCGCGAGATTGATATTCTGTCACGACCACGCATGCGTGGGGGAACGCTCCTGCTGGTCGAAGACAGTCGCCAGATGAGTGATTCGATCCGCCAGATGTTTCAGGGGGCCGGAGGAAGGTTGCGCCGCGCCGACAGTCTGGAAGCGGCGCGTCGGCACCTGTCGCTTTATGCGCCCGATGCCGTGGTGGTGGATCTTGGGCTGCCTGATGGCTGCGGGCTGGATCTGATTGCCGAGTTGCAGACCCGACGCCCGAAGATCCCCTTGATCCTCGCGATTTCCGGACAGCCCGAGCTGGAAGTCGCGGCCCTGGACGTAGGCGCGGACCGGTTCCTGGCGAAACCTTTCCTCAGCGTTGCTGAATTTCGCAACATGCTTGCGCCGATTTTCTTTCCGGTGCCGCAGCGCCAGGCGCAGTCTGGTGCGGCGCCGATGAACGGCTGTGCCCTGCGCGATGATCTGTATCTGGCGCTGGAGTTGCTGACACAGCGCGAGTCAACGGCATCCCGCGATTACGCGCTGCAATTCATCGCGACATTGGCGCGTAGCCTTGGCGACATTGCGCTACTCGATGCGCTGGAAGATGCCCGTGCGGCAGGCGATATCGTAGGGCTGACGCTGCTGCTGCGCGAACGTCTGAAGGCGCAACCGCTGATCTGAATTCAGCTTGAAGCCGGCCGGCTGCGGTTCACAGTCGGCCCTGCATGATGCGGCGTGATCGGGGCGAGAGTGTCAAACCAACCGGGGCGGTGCAAGGTCCGCCCTCGGCCCGGTTTCCTGCGCGTCAAAATGTGTTGTGCATCGCCTTGAAAAGTGCGGGCCAAGGTCGGGGGCGCAGGTCAAGCCGTATGTCTGTTGTGCCAAAGGCGCGGCGCAAGCCCGTTTTTCGCGATGCGCGCGGTGAACCGCCGCTGCTGGGCCGAAGGGGGCGCGTTCGGGCCCGCCCGAACAAGGGCAGATCTGCAGGCAAGGGCAGGGCGGGGCAGTGCAGCCGCGCACCCCGCGCAAGGTCAGTCCGGCGCGTATGTCGCAGCGACATCGTACATGACAGGCTCGAATCGCGCGCATATCGCGGCGATCTCGCGGTTGCGCGCGCGCATTTCGGTTGTGCGTAGCATGGCCTGAAAATCCTCGCGACTGTGCCACTGGGAATAGGTTGCAATGCGGGTCTGCGCGTCATTGACATGGATCGCGGCCCCGCGAAATCCCGGCTGGTGGCGGATCACCTGCGCATAGGCGTCCTGCAGTGCTTCGAGCACATCCGTGCAGGTGCCCGGTGTCATTTCGAATGTGCTGATCACGGTCTGGCCGTCGGAATGGGTCTGGATCTGCATGGCGTTTTCTCCTCTGGGACCATCGTTGCGCAAGAGGAGCCTAAAAGCAATCACCCCGCACTGGCCAGAGCGACCGGGGCGCGTGCATGCGCGATGCGCGCGCCCCAAGTTCCGCCTTATTCGGCGGGCGTTGCCACAGCCCGGCCACCACCGCGCGGATGCTGCGGCAGTGCGAAGGCAATCGCGACGAAAGCAAGGCCCAGCAATACGCCCGCAATATCGCCAGGAACATTGGGCAGGAGCGCCGGGAAATCGCGCCCGGCAATCGTGCCGATCGTGGATTTTCCGCCAAGGATCGGGTCCAGCAGCCCTGCCGCCTGAAACCAGTCATGGCTCAGGATATAGGCCCCGGCCCCGGCCAGCCCGCCCAGGATGTAGAAAACCGCGTCCTTGCGCCCGGCTGCCGCCGCACAAATGCCCGTGCCGGGACAGAAACCCGACAGCGCCCAGCCGAAACCCAGCATCAGGCCGCCGAACAACACGCCCCAGTAAGCGGTCTTGATGGACATATGGCCGACATCGACCAGCCCGACCATCTGCCCCGTAAAGATCAGGATTGCCGCCACACCGATGCCCAGCAGAATGGTTTTCATCAAGCCCAGCATGCGGAAGGTCAGCATGTCCCAGATGACATTGGGATTGCTGGCGCCGATCCGGTCCAGAACGGCCCCGAACGCCCCGCCGATGACAAGTGCGAGAAGGATCTGTGTCATGCTCATGCCTCCTTTGTATAGAGCAGCAGTGCCGTGGGGATGGCCGTGGCGAAGACGCCCGCCGCGAAGATGAACCCTGACACGGCGGCCTGCGACATGCCTGACATCATGTGCCCCGAGGTGCAGCCATCTGCCAGCCGCGCCGCGAAGAGCACAATGAAGCCGCCAGCGAAGGCCACGCCGTAACGTTTCCATGCGCCCGCTCCGTAATTTGCCCGCCATATCGCAGGCATCTGGCGTTCCGATGCGCCAATGCCGCCGCGCAACCAGGCGGAGAGCCCTGCACCAAGCGCCATCGCCAGCACGAACAGGAAATCATAGTTGATCGGATCCGCCACACGCCGCGCAGATTGCGCCAGATAGGCATTGTCCGAAGTCCATTGCCCGGCCTCGGTCTGATAGATCACACCATCGACCAGCGCATTGGCGATGATCCCGTCTGCGACCACGAATTGCGTGGATACGCCCACAGGCTTGACCAGCATCAGCGCGGTGAAGAACACAAAGCCCAGCGCCAGCCCGCCCCATTTCCAATCCAAAGACATGTCTCCCTCCATTATATATTCAGGCTATCGTATATTTGATTGTGTTTGCGTGGATTGATGCAGGTCAAATCGAGCTTGAAATTTGCGCAGCATGGCCCTTGCCGCTGACAAAGCTGTGACGCCGCGTCGCGCCTTTCCCCCCTGTCCGCACTTTGCGTTCAGGCACATATGGGTTACATCTTGCGCAGATGATCTTTGAAGCAGCGGACCCATGATCGTAGAACTCGGACATTTCGCCCTCATTCTCGCCTTCGCTGTCGCGCTTGCGCAGGCCGTCATTCCTCTGGTTGGCGCGCATAAGGGCTGGCGTGACTGGATGGTTGTCGCCAATCCACTGGCGACATTGCAATTCATGCTGGTGGCGCTCAGCTACGCGGCGCTGACATACGCGTTTCTGGTGTCGGATTTTTCGGTCAAGCTGGTGGTGGACAATTCCCATACGCTCAAGCCGCTGATCTACAAGATTTCCGGCGTCTGGGGCAATCACGAAGGCTCTATGCTGCTTTGGGTGCTGACGCTGGCGCTGTTTGGCGCGTCGGCCGCATGGTTTGGCGGCAATCTGCCCGCGACCCTGCAAGCCCGCGTTCTGGCCGTGCAATCCGCGATCACGGCGGCGTTCATGGCCTTCACGATCTTCACATCAAACCCGTTCACGCGTCTGGCTGTGCCCCCTTTTGATGGCACGGATCTCAATCCGCTTCTGCAAGATCCTGGCCTCGCCTTCCATCCCCCCTTCCTTTATCTGGGCTATGTCGGGCTTTCGATGGCCTTCAGTTTCGCAGTGGCGGCGTTGATCGAGGGTCGGGTGGATGCAGCATGGGGGCGTTGGGTGCGCCCCTGGACGCTGGCGGCCTGGGTATTTCTGACCATCGGTATCGCGACAGGCTCATGGTGGGCTTATTACGAGCTTGGCTGGGGCGGGTTCTGGTTCTGGGATCCGGTCGAAAACGCGTCGCTGATGCCCTGGCTCTTTGCCGCCGCCCTGTTGCATTCCGCGATTGTGGTCGAAAAGCGCGAGACGCTGAAAAGCTGGACTATCCTGCTCGCAATCCTCGGTTTCGGATTCTCGCTGATGGGCACCTTCATCGTGCGCTCGGGGCTTTTGACGTCGGTTCATGCGTTCGCGATGGACCCTGAGCGCGGGGTGTTCATCCTGATGATCCTCGCGGCTTTTATGGGGGGCGCTCTGACGCTGTTTGCCTTCCGCGCGCCGGTTCTGGAAGCGAAGGGTGTCTTCGCCACGGTCAGTCGCGAATCCGCGCTGGTGGTCAACAATGTTCTGCTGGCAGTGTCGTCTTTCGTGATCTTCATCGGCACGATGTGGCCACTGGTGGCCGAGATGCTGTTTGATCGCGTGCTTTCTGTCGGGCCACCGTTTTTCAACACGGCCTTCACGCCCTTCATGGTGGCGCTGGCCATGGTCTTGCCCATCGGTGCGATGATGCCATGGAAACGCGGCAATATCAGCAAAGTGATGCAACCGCTCTGGGGTATTGCCGCTTTCTCAGTCGCGATGGGGGCTGTGACCTGGGCCTTGCAGACAGGCAATTCGCCGCTTGTGCCGGTTGGTCTGGCGCTCGGGCTCTGGGTCTTCCTTGGATCTGTGGTTGATATCTGGAGCCGCACAGGGCGCGGCACCATCGGCCACCGGTTCAATCGTTTGGGGCGTCTGCCCCGCGCGGATTGGGGCAAGGCCACAGCGCATATCGGTCTGGGCATGACAGTCTTCGCTGTTGCGGCT
>SKIM01000216.1 GCA_007116445.1 Natronohydrobacter sp. | reverse complement strand
GGCGCTGCTCGAAATGGCTGACCATGGCATTCTGGTCGAAACCGGCGCGGAAGTGGTCGCAGGCTCCACCCGGATGAAGGCGGGCACGGCGCAAAAGGTGGTGCTGAACATGATCTCGACACAGATCATGGTGCGGCTTGGCCATGTCCATGACGGGCTGATGGTCGATATGCGGCCCCAGAACCGGAAATTGCGCGCGCGCGCCTGCGAGATGGTAATGCGCATCGCCGATGTGACCGTCGCGCAAGCCCAAGCCGCGCTGGAAGCGGGCGACTGGCGCGTGAAACCTGCGGTGCTGATCGCAATGGGCGCAAACGCCGAGCAGGCAGGGGCGCTTTTGGACCAGAGTGGCGGCGTGTTGCGCCCAGCCATCGCCGCGCTCAGATCGTGATCACATGCGGCGCGCGGCCGTCTTGCGGCTGCGCAATCAGCTGCGCAACGCCGCCGATGCGCCGCGCCGCGGACTGCATCTGCGCAACTGTCATGAAACATCCTGCTGTGGACAGCCCATCGGCCACCGCAGCACTGTCTGCGCGCACGGCCACCGTCGACCAGCGCGGGTGCCGCAATCCACGCGGATGCAGGATGTGGCTGGCCTGCGCATCCAGTTGCAGCGCACCGGGGCTGGACACCGCGAGCGCGGTATCTGCCAGCGGCAGCGTCACGATCTGGCCGAATGCCGGGTCAGCGATACCCAGCCGCCATGGCCCGCCAAGGGTTGCGACCTCGCCGATATCGACCAGCACGCGGCGCATGCCCGCAGCGTGCAACACATCGCGCACGGCATCGGTCGCGGCTCCCTGCGCAATCCCGTTGAAGCTGAGCGCCTGCCCTGCCCCGAGGCGCAACCCACGCTGTCCGTCGCCGGGCTTGATGATGCGGTCCCAGCCGACCAGCGCGCGGGCGCGCTCTGTGTCGCCGCCCGTCGCATGGGCCAGCCAGAGCGGCTGGATGCTTGGATCGAACAGCCCGTCCGTGACCTGATGCAGGCGGTCGCTGAGCTGCAAGATCGCATGCCAGTGCGGGTCGAGATCAGCGAGCGCGCCCTGTGCATTCAGCCGCACAAGATCGGAGTCGGCGCGAAACAGGCTGAACCGCGCCTCATAGGCTTCGATTTCCAGCCGCGCGCGGGCCAATGCAGGGCGGGTGATCGCTTCTGGCCCGTCGAGGGTGATCGCAACATCCCCGCCGAAGGCCACGCCGCGCCATGTCAGGCGCGGGGCCGGGTCATGGCGCGCAGAGCCCGCGAGTGCTGCGCAGGCCGCGATGCTGAGCAGGCGGCGGCGGGTCAGCGCGCTCATGCCGGGGCCTCTTGCGGTGGGCGCACAGGTGCAGGGGCGCGGGCGGGCACTGGCCGACCAGCACGACGTCCGGCCAGCACCAATGGCACGCAGCGCGTCTCATCCTCATGGATTGCCACGCAATCGAGGCATTGAAAGCACTCGGAATAGGCGATCTTGCCGCTTTTCTCGATGGCCCCATAACTGCATTTCACGCGGCAGAGCTGGCACGGGCTGCCGCATTCCGCACGCCGCGCAATCCAGTCGCGCCCTCGCAAAAGCCCGCCAATGGCCATCACTGCGCCCAGCGGGCAAAGGTAGCGGCAAAACCCCTTGAACAGCACCATGCCCAGCAACAGCCAGAAGGCGGCATAGGCCACAAAATACCACTCCCGCATGAAGAATACAGTGATGGTCGTCTTGAAGGGCTCGATCTCTGCGGCGGTGTCAACATGCTGCGGCGCGAAGATGACCAGTCCGACCAGCCCGCCAAGGGCTATGTATTTCCCCGATTTCAGGCGTTTATCCCATCGCGGCGATGGCTCGATCTGCGGCAGGCGCAGCGCCCGGCCCAAGTGATGGGCGAATTCCTGCAAGGCGCCAAAGGGACAGAGCCAACCGCAAAACAGCCCCCTGCCCCAGAGTACGAAACCAAGCCCTGCCGCGGCCCAGACCATCAACGAGAACGGATCATAGAACAGGAACGTATAGGCCCCGCCCTCGAGCGCTGTGCGCAGGACACCCAGCGGCGTCACGATCGACAATTGCCCCTGCCCCCAGAACCCCACGAACCCTGTCATCACGGCAAGGATCAGCAGGCGTGCGGGCGTGAAATGCCGCCAGCCTGCAAAACGATTCATGCGCGCGCCCAACGCCCAGATCAATGCGGCCAGCCCGAGGGCCAGGATGATCAGGTCGATCTGACGATTATAGAGCGCCTCCAGCCAGGGCGGCATCGGGGTGATGACCTTTTCGCGCAGGAAAAACCGGTCCTCTGTCTGATGCTCCAGCTCCAGTGCCACGCGTCCGATTTCAGGTGTGATGAAGCCATGTTCGCGCACGGCTTCCACGATCAGGGTGAAAGGCTCGGCCGGATTGAAACCCAGCCGCCGGTCGGTGCGCAGGATCATGGCCGTGCCGTCAGGCGCATCCGGGGCAAGATCGACCAGAAAATCAGCGTCGCGCAGCGCGATGGGAAATCCGCCCTGCTCGGCCTTGATCAGGTCGGGCGAGGTGTTGCGCACGAATGTGTCGCTGACCAGCCCATGACGCCCCGCATCAATCAGAAGCAGGAACTCATCTGTGGGCGCGACGCCGCGAAAGCGGGTCATCTGGTCGATCGTGCTCTGATCGAGCGCTGCGCGGGCCAAGGCGGGCGGTGTCACATCGACCAGCCATAGATCAAGATAGAGGCCATCGGGATCAGCCTGCGCGGTGGCGTCCGAATAGGCCCAGCGCGTGCCCTGAAACATCGCGTCAATCTCGGCATTGGTGATGCGCAGATGACCGGCCAGCCCCTGTTCGACCAGATCGGCCCAGCGCAGCGGCTCGTCATGGTCGAAATTTGGCCGCGCGGCGGGGGCTGCCACCCGGCCCTGCATGTGTTCGCGCGCGACCGAATGGGCCGCGGCCATGATCGATTCATGCGCGATCCGCACCGAGGCCGTTGCCTTGGTGATTCCGTCGAGATGCACCAGCGAAGAGCCTGCATCCGCGCCACCATAGGGGGTGCCGATGGTCATGGGCGACCAGATCGACTTGCCTGCATATTGCTCGAAAAACGCGCGCCAGGGCCCCT
>SKIM01000129.1 GCA_007116445.1 Natronohydrobacter sp. | reverse complement strand
AGCCCGCCCATGAAGCTGTCGCCCGCACCTGTGGGTTTGAGCGCTTTGGTCGGGAAAATGCCGGTGGTGATTTCCCCATCGGGCGTGATCGTGATCGCGCCTTTCTCGCCCATCTTGTAAACCGCCAGTTGCGCGCCCTGCGCAACCAGTTCGCGGGCCTTGTCCAGCCCTTTGTCGTACTCTCCGGCCATGAAACCGAACTCGACATCATTGCCGACGATCACATCACACAGCGCGCCTGCGCGGGAATAGACATCCGCCGCGACTTGGGGCGAGGGCCAGCTATAGGGGCGGTAGTCAATGTCAAAGATCAGCGGCAAGCCCGCCGCTTTCGCCAGTTCAAACCCCCGGAACGCCGCGGTGCGCGAGGGCTCGGAAGCGAAAACCGTGCCCGTGGTGATCAGGGCGTCATAGGCGGTGAAGTCCACGGCCTCGACATCCGCCACGGTCATTTCGAAATCCGCAGCTCCGTTGCGATAGATGACCGACTGGTGATCCTCGATCCGAGACTCGACCACGGCCAGCGAATTGCGCGCCTCGCCCCCGACAAAGCGAACATGGGCGCGGCCAATGCCGTATTTGTCCAACTCATTGAGTGCAAACCGCCCGATCGCATCATCCGAGACGCAGGTGACCAGATCAGCGCTGCCGCCCAGTTTGCAGATCGCAACCCCGATATTCGCCGATGAGCCGCCCAGACAGGCGAAGAAATGCGTCGCCTCCTGGGTGCGCGTGCCGGGCGGGTCGGGGTAGAAATCCATGCCCGCGCGCCCGATGATGATGAAGCGATTACCGTTCAGCCGCATGTCAGACCCCCTGTCGCTGACGGGCGCGGGTGGCCTCGATCTCGGCATGTTTTGCGCGGATATTGGGATTGTCCGAGACCTGCGGCGTGCCAACCTCCCACCAGGCATGGCCTTGCGTGGTCCAGCCCTCGTAAGGATCCACCTGCATGACAATGACCGTGGTCTTGTCCGACGCTTTCGCGCGGGTGAAGGCATCGCCCAGTTCTGTCGGGTTGGCGACAGTCACGGCATCTGCGCCCATCGCACGGGCATGGGCTTCGAAATCGACCGCGAAGGGGGCCGGCACAGTCGGGCAATCCGCGATCAGGTTGTTGAAACTGTCCTGCCCGGTATTGTTCTGCAGCTTGTTGATGACCGCAAAGCCGCCATTGTCGAGCACAAGGATGATGAGCTTCTTCTGCGTCAGAACGCTGGAATAGATATCGGAATTCATCAGCAGATAGCTGCCGTCGCCCACGAAAACGATGGTATCGGCCTCGGGCTCGCGCTCGGTCTGCGCGATCCGCGCGCCCCAGCCACCTGCGATTTCATAGCCCATGCAGGAAAAGCCGAATTCCACATCGACCGTGCCCGGATCGAGCGTGCGCCAGTTGGCGGTCACTTCGGCGGGCAAGCCGCCTGCGGCCGTCACCACGCGGTCGCGCGGATCGCAGAGCGCGTTCACCACACCGATGGCCTGTGCGTAGGAATTGGGCCGGTTGCCATGCGCTACATTCTGCGCGACATAGCTGTCCCATGCGCGCCGTTCGTCCTGCGCGCGGGTGGTCCAGTCAGCAGGGGCGCGATACTCGCCCAAGGCCGCGCTCAAGAGCGGCAAGGCCAGTTTCGCATCTCCCACGACAGGCAGTGAGAGATGTTTCATCGCGTCATGCCGCCCGACATTCAGCCCGATCAGCCGCGCGTCCCTGGCAAATGCCGTCCATGATCCGGTGGTGAAATCCTGCAGTCGCGTGCCCAGGGCAAGGATCACATCGGCGGTTTGTGCAATCGCATTGGCGCTGTCCGATCCGGTCACGCCGATGGGGCCGGTGTTTCGGGGATGCGTCGCCAGCAGATTGGCGCGGCCTGCGATGGTTTCGACCACCGGGATGCGATGGGCTTCGGCGAAGGCAGTCAGTTCCGCGACAGCCCCGGAATACTGCACGCCACCGCCTGCGATGATCATCGGGCGCTTCGCCTGCGCCAGTGCGGCGGCGGCTTCGGCGATCTCGGCGCTGTCGGGCGTCTGACGGCGGATGCGGTGGACGCGGCGGGCGAAGAATTCCGCCGGATAGTCATAGACCCAGCCCTGCACGTCCTGCGGCAGACCGATAAAGGCCGGGCCGCAATCGGCGGGGTCGAGCAGTGTGGTAAGGGCTGCGGGCAGCGACTGGATGACCTGCGCGGGATGGGTGATCCGGTCCCAGAATCGGCTTACGGCCTTGAAGGCATCATTGACGCCAAGGGTCGGATTTCCGAAATGCTCAAGTTGCTGCAGCACCGGATCAGGCAAGCGCGTGAGGAAAGTGTCGCCGCACAGCATCAGCATGGGCAGGCGGTTGGCATGGGCGAGCGCCGCGGCCGTCAGCAGGTTCGCGGTGCCCGGTCCCGCGCTGGCCGTGCAGAACATGAAGCGCCGTCGCAGATGGTATTTCGCATAGGCCGCAGCCGCAAAGCCCATGCTCTGTTCATTCTGGCCGCGATAGAGCGGCATTTCGGCATGATGCGGATAAAGCGCCTCGCCCAGGCAGGGCACATTGCCATGGCCGAAGATCCCGAAGCCGCCGCCACAGATGCGAACTTCCACCCCGTCAATCTCGATGAACTGATTGAGCAAATAGCGCGCAATGGCCTGCGCGGTGGTGAGCCGGATCGTGGCGCCTGTCTCAGTCATGTCTCCCCCCTCGGTCGGCGCAGGATCTGAAAAACGGTGATTTGTCAGTTGCGCTCGTGTCGCTGTAAAGATAACTATTTTGCAACCGGTTGCAACCCATGCTGACCGGGCGGGAGGGGAAATCATGCAGCAGATCGGAATCGGCCTTGTTGGCGGGGGCTATATGGGCAAGGCTCATGCTGTCGCCTATTCTTCCGTGGGGGCCGTCTTTGACACAGAGTTGCGTCCGCGTCTGGAAATGATTGCCGGATCGAACCCGGCATCTTCGGAACGGTATCGTGCAGCTTACGGGTTTGCGCGCGCGGCGCCGGATTGGCAGGCTCTGGTTGCCGACCCAAAGGTCGAGGCCGTCTTGATTGCATCCCCGCAAGTCACGCATCGCGCCATTGCCGAAGCGGCCTTTCGTCTTGGCAAACCGGTTTTCTGCGAAAAGCCCCTCGGGGCGTCATTGGACGATGCCCGCGCGATGGTCAGGGCAGCGGAAACTGCAGGCGCGATCAATATGGCCGGCTTCAATTATGTTCGCACACCGGCCACGCAATTCGTGCGCCAGTTGCTTGCGGATGGCGTAATCGGCGATGTGACATGGTTTCGGGGCGAGCATACCGAGGATTTTCTGTCCGATCCAAACGCCCCCGCAACATGGCGCTGTCAGGGGCGGGCCAATGGTTGCATGGGGGATCTGGCGCCCCATATGATCAATTGTGCGCTGGCCTTGATGGGCAAGATCACAGAGCTTTCGGCGCGGATTGAGACAGTCCATGCAAGCCGCCCCGGCGCGGATGGCCCTGCCAGAGTGGATAATGACGATCATGGGCAAATGATGGTCCGGTTTGGCTCGGGCGCTATGGGTCATCTCTATTTCAGCCGCATAGCCACCGGGCGCAAGATGGGCTATGCCTATGAGCTCCATGGCACAAAAGGCGCAATCCGCTTCGATCAGGAAGATCAGAATGCCCTCTGGCTCTATCTCGCGGACGGACCCGAGGCGCAGCGCGGTTTCACGAAAATCCTGACCGGGCCGGCCCATCCGGATTACCTGCCCTTCTGTCAGGGGCCCGGGCACGGCACCGGTTATCAGGACCAGATCCTTATCGAAGCGCGCGATTTCCTGCGCGCGATCGAAACGGGCCAGCCGGTCTGGCCCACATTCCGTGACGGTCTGGCCGTTGCGCAGGTGATCGAGACGGCTTTCGCTTCGGCCGATGAGGGCCGCTGGCTTTCTGTTTCCTCTGTTTGAAAGGCTCATCGCATGACGATTCGTATCGGCAATGCCCCCTGTAGCTGGGGCGTCGAATTTCCAGATGACCCACGCAATCCGTTTTGGCGTCAGGTGCTGCGCGAATGTGCGCAGGCAGGCTATCGGGGCATCGAACTTGGCCCTGTGGGTTTCATGCCCGAAGACCCTGCCATTCTTGCCGATGCCTTGGCAGAAAACGCGTTGGAGCTGATCGGCGGTGTGGTGTTCCGCGCCTTCCACGACCCTGACCAGTGGGAGAATGTGCTCGATGGCGCCGTGCGAACCTGCAAGGCGCTGGTCGCGCATGGAGCGCAGCATCTGGTGCTGATCGATTCGATCTCGCCGCGCCGCGCGCCAACGGCTGGCCGGGCGGACGTGGCAGAGCAAATGGCGCCAGAGGAATGGGCTGCGTTCCGTGATCGTATTGCCCATGTCGCTCGAATGGGGGCCGAGGAGTATGGGCTTACTGTGGGTATCCATGCCCATGCGGCAGGCTTCATCGATTTCGAGCCGGAACTGGAGCGGTTGCTTGAGGAAATACCTGAAGACATTCTGAAAATCTGTTTCGACACGGGTCATCACTCCTATGCTGGATTTGACCCGGTGGGCTTCATGCGTCGTCATATGGGGCGGATTTCCTACATGCATTTCAAGGATATCGACCCGGTCGTGAAGGCCGATGTGATCGCGAAAGGGACAGGATTCTATGACGCGTGCGGGCAGGGCATATTCTGCAATCTCGGCAAGGGGGATGTGGATTTTCCCGCCGTGCGGCAACTCTTGCGCGATCACGGCTTTGAGGGGTGGTGCACAGTCGAGCAGGATTGCGACCCGACACTGGATGTGTCGCCCGTGGATGATGCGCGGGCCAATCGTGAATATCTGCAAAGCATCGGATTCTGAGGGGGCGCGCAATGAAGCTGAACTGGGGATTGATTGGCGGGGGCGAGGGCAGCCAGATCGGTCCTGCGCACCGCTTGGGCGCGCAGGCTGACGGGCTGTTCACGCTCGCCGCAGGGGCGCTTGATGCCGATGCTGCGAAGGGGTGCGCCTATGCGCAGAAACTGGGTGTTGCGGCAGACCGGGCCTATGGCGACTGGCGCGACATGCTGCAAGGCGAGCGCAATCGTGAAGATCGGGTTGCACTGGTCACAGTGGCGACGCCGAATGCCACGCATTTTGAAATCACCAAGGCATTTCTCGAAGCCGGATTTCATGTGCTTTGCGAAAAGCCCATGACAATGAGCGTCGAGGAAGGTGAGGAGATTGTGAAGATTGCGCAGTCCTCTGGGCGGATTTGCGCCGTGAATTACTGCTATACCGCCTATCCGATGGTGCGCGAGATGCGTGACATGGTGCGCAGCGGGGCCTTGGGCAAGATCCGACTGGTGGTCACGAATTTCAGCCATGGCCATCATGGAGATGCAACGGACGCCGACAATCCGCGCGTGCGCTGGCGCTATGACCCGGCGCAAGCGGGAATTTCAGGGCAATTCGCTGATTGTGGGATCCATGCATTGCACATGGCGAGTTTTATCACTGGCGATCAGGTCGAAACACTTTCGGCGGATTTCGCGTCAACCATTTCCAGTCGCGTGCTGGAAGATGATGCAATGGTGAATTTCCGTATGTCAGGCGGCACTGTCGGGCGGCTGTGGACCAGTTCGGTCGCGGTTGGGCGTCAACACGGGTTTGACATTCAGGTCTTTGGCGAAACCGGAGGGCTGCGCTGGGCGTCGGAACAGCCCAATCAGGTCTATTACACACCTGTCGGCGGGCGCACGCAGATCATGGAAAAGGGCGAAGCGGGTTTGAGCACCGAGGCCGCGCGCCTGAGCCGTGTCGCGATTGCGCATCCCGAAGGCTTTCCGCTGGCGGTCGCGAATATCTATGTCGATCTGGCGGCCGCGATCAAAGGGGAAGCGCGGGACGGGTTACCTCTGGCTGAAGATGGTTTGCGGTCAATGGCGGCGGTTCATGCGGCTGTTGACTCCGCGCGGGCCAAGAGCGCTTGGGTCGATGCGCGCCCGCCGATGTTCCGATGAGTCCCGGCGGGGGGTGCCCGCGCAGCGCCCACTCATGTCACGGCGCGGGCGCTGGCGCTGCGGGCCTTGTCAAAGGGGCCGCAGCGTGCCGCGCTCGATCACGCGGCAGGGAAAAAGCCGGGTTTCGGGGTGGCGGTCGGGGCGTTCTATGGTGCCGACCACCAGATCGATCGACGCAGCGATGATCTCGGGGATCGGCTGTCGGATCGTCGTCAGATTGAAATTCTCCCAGCGCGCCATCGCCATATCGTTCAATCCGATGATCCCGATATCCTGAGGCACGCGCAAACCCTTGTCGGCCATCGCAGAGAGTGCGCCGATGGAAAGCACATCATCCCCGCCAAAATATGCTTCGGCGGGGTCTGACTGCAACAACCGGGCCATTTCTGCGCGCCCGGCGTCAAAAGAATAGGCGCTGGCATAGCTGACACTGGCTTCAATTTCAGAATGTGGGGCCAGCGCGTCCAGAAACCCCTGCGCGCGGTCCTGGGTTGATGTCGCCCCTTCCGGGCCGCCCATGAACGCCACGCGCTTGTGCCCGCGCGCGATCAACGCCTGTGCCGCCATACGCCCGCATGCGATATTGTCGATGCCCACCACATGCACATGCGGGCTGGTCGTGTAACGCCCGAAGGAATGGACCACGGGCACGCCCGCATCGCGGAAGGCTTCGGCAAAGCTGGGCGGCAAGGTTGATGAGGCGACGATCACGCCATCGACCGAATATTGCCGCAACATGCGCACTGAATTTTCGGGGTTGGTTTCATGGCTCAGATTGACCAGAAGCGGGCGCAATCCGCGCTCTTGCAAGCCTCTGGTAAACAGGTCGAACACCTCCAGAAAAAGGGGGTTGTGAAAATTGTTGGACACCAGCCCGATCAGTTTCGTCCGTCCTGTCGTCAATGACGAGGCAAGCGCATTGGGACTGTAGCCAAGTTCATCTGCGGCCGCTTCGACCTTTGCGCGGGTCTTGGCAGAGACTGACGCACCTTCCGTGAAGGTGCGCGAGACAGCAGAGCGAGACACGCCGGCGCGCTTCGCAACATCTTTCAACGTAACTGCCATGCCACTCCGTCCAACAGGATATCCGGCCCTGTTATCGCACTGCGTGAATAAAAGAAATATTGCGGGATTTGAAAGATATTTGCAACCGGTTGCAAAATTCTAGATTCGGAGCTACAGTCCAGGTCAGGGTGTTTCGGAAACGATCTGAACGCGCCCATAACTATGTTTGGGAGGACATCATGAAGGCAATGTTGAAGAAGCTTGCGGTGAGTGCTGTTGCAGTATCAGCGCTCATGGGGGGGGGCGCCGCAGTGGCCGAGGGCGAGCGTTATGTGCTGGTCAGCCATGCGCCCGATAGCGACAGCTGGTGGAATACGATCAAGAACGGGCTTGCGCTGGCGGGCGAGCAGATGAATGTCACGGTCGAATATCGAAACCCGCCGACGGGCGATCTGGCAGATATGGCACGGATCATCGAACAGGCCGCAGCGAGCAATCCGAACGGGATCATCACCACTCTCGCTGACGCTGACGTGCTGTCCGGCCCGATCTCGGCAGCAGTGGATGCGGGGATCGACGTCATCATCATCAATTCAGGCACGCCAGAGCAAGCGCGTGCGCTGGGCGCGCTGATGTATGTGGGGCAGCCAGAATATGACGCAGGCTTTGCGGCCGGCCAGCGCGCGGCTGATGATGGCGTCACAAGCTTTCTCTGTGTGAACCACTATATTTCCTCCCCGTCTTCGACCGAGCGGTGCCAGGGTTTCGCCGATGGTCTGGGCGTAGAACTGGGTAACCAGATGATCGACAGCGGGCAGGATCCGAGCGAGATCCAGAACCGGGTCATGGCCTATTTGAACGCCAATCCCGACACGGATGCCGTGCTGACACTCGGGCCGACCTCGGCTGATCCGACGATTCTGGCATTGCAGCAGATGGGTCTGGCCGGTGATATCTATTTCGGCACCTTCGATCTGGGCGGTGATATCGTTCACGCGATCCGGGATGGTGTGATCCAGTGGGGCATCGACCAGCAGCCCTTCCTGCAAGCCTACCTGCCGGTGATTGTTCTGACCAACTATCACCGTTTCGGCGTTCTGCCGGGCAACAACATCAATTCCGGCCCCGGCTTCGTGACGGCGGATGCGCTGGATCTGGTGGCTGAATTGGCGGGCGAATTCCGCTGACGCCTGATTTCCAGAGGCGGAACCATCGGGATCCGCCTCGTTTTTCAAGACATTGTTGGGAGGAATTGCGATGTCCAGCACGGGCGCGGTCCTTGACGAACGCATCAAAGAAACATCCAAACTGCGCAAGGCGCTGATCCGCCCCGAACTTGGTGCGATCGTCGGCACTGTCGCCGTATTCCTGTTCTTCATCATCTTCGCGGGTGACAGCGGCATGTTCAACGCGCAGGGCGTATTGAACTGGTCCACAGTCTCGGCGCAATTCGTCATCATCGCGGTCGGGGCCTGCATGCTGATGATCGCAGGCGAGTTTGATCTGTCGGTCGGCTCGATGATCGGGTTTGCGGGGATGTCGATCGCGATTTTCTCGGTCACATTGGGCTGGCCGGTCTGGTTCGCAATCCTGCTGACATTTGCGATCTGCATCGCCATCGGGGCACTGAACGGGCTTATTGTTGTGCGCACAGGCCTGCCCAGTTTCATCGTGACGCTGGCCTTCCTGTTCATCCTGCGCGGTTTCACCATATTTTTCCCGCAACTGATCGAACGTCGCACGATCATCGGCGGTATTGCCGAACGCGCTGCGGATGACTGGCTGGCGCCCGTCTTTGGCGGCAAGGTCGGTGGGGTCTTCTTCGACTGGCTGGCCAGCCAGGGACTGATTGCGGTGTTTGAGCGTGGCACACGCGCAGGTGAGCCGATCGTGAACGGTATTCCCATGTTGATTGTCTGGGCCTTGGGTCTCATGATCGTGGCCCATGTCGTGCTGACGCGCACGCGCTTTGGAAACTGGGTCTTCGCGGCAGGCGGTGATGCTCAGGCTGCGCGCTATGTCGGTGTGCCGGTCGCGCGGGTGAAGATCCTGATGTTCATGTTCACGGCCTTCTGCGCGACAGTGTTTGCCACTTGTCAGGTGATGGAATTCGGATCTGCCGGGGCGGATCGCGGCCTTCTGAAAGAATTTGAAGCCATCATCGCGGTGGTGATCGGGGGCGCGCTTCTGACCGGGGGCTATGGGTCAGTCATCGGCGCGGCGCTGGGCGCACTTATCTTCGGTGTCGTGCAGCAGGGGCTGTTCTTCGCAGGCGTCGAATCCAGTCTTTTCCGGGTATTTCTGGGCGTGATCCTGCTCTTTGCCGTGATCTTGAACACCTATATCCGCCGCATTATCACCGGAGAGCGTTAAGATGAGCAGTTTCGACCACGACCCGATTGTCGAGATGCGCAATATCGAAAAGCATTTCGGTCCTGTCATAGCGCTGAATGGGGTCAGCTTCGATATACGTCCGGGCGAGTGCCACTGCCTGCTGGGCGACAATGGTGCGGGAAAGTCGACCTTTATCAAGACCATGTCCGGGGTCCACAAGCCCACGCGCGGCGATATCCTTTTCGAGGGCAAGCGCATGGATTTCGCCAGCCCGCGTGATGCGATGACCGCCGGAATCGCGACCGTCTATCAGGATCTTGCGATGATCCCACTGATGTCCGTGACGCGTAATTTCTGGATGGGGCGCGAACCTGTCAAGCGGGTCGGGCCGTTCAGTTTCATGGATTTCGGCTTGGCCAATGACGTGACCATGGAGGAAATGCGCAAGATGGGTATCAACTTGCGCTCGCCAGATCAGGCCGTGGGCACGTTGTCGGGGGGAGAGCGGCAGACTGTGGCCATCGCGCGGGCGGTCTATTTCGGGGCCAAGGTGCTGATCCTTGATGAGCCGACCTCGGCGCTGGGTGTGCGTCAGACGGCCAATGTGCTGGCGACCATCGACAAGGTGCGCAAGGCCGGGATCGGCGTGGTCTTCATTACGCATAATGTGCGCCACGCCATGGCTGTGGGTGACCGTTTCACAGTTCTGAACCGCGGCAAGACGCTTGGCACGGCGCAACGCGGGCAGATCACGCCCGAGGAATTGCAGGATCTGATGGCAGGCGGTCAGGAATTGGTCGCGCTGGAAGGATCGCTGGGCGGGACCGTGTGATGTCGGGCCTGTTGCGCAAACCAAGGGCACAGTCGGGCCATGTTCATGCCATATCCCCTCGGGATGCTGGCTGGCATTATGTGGGTTTCGATCTGTGGCGACTTGCCCCCGGAGAGGTCGCATCAAACGCGTTCGAGGGGCGCGAGATCATTGTCGTGCTGGTCGAAGGGCGCGCAGAGATCAGCGTAAACGGACAATCCCTCGGCGAGATGGGGGAGCGGCTGAGCGTCTTCGACCGCAGCCCCCCGCATTGTCTGTATGTGCCGCCCGCGACCCACTGGCAGGCGCGCGCCACAACGCCCTGCGTGGTTGCAGTATGCAGCGCGCCCAGCCCCGGCGGGCGGCCCTTGCAGGTGCTTGGACCAGATGGCATCGCGCTTGAAGAGCGCGGTCAGGGCACCAATACGCGCTACATCCACAATATTGCGATGGAAGGTCGCGATGTGGCCGACAGTCTCCTGGTGACGGAAGTGTTTACGCCAGCAGGGCATTGGTCATCCTACCCGCCACACCGGCATGACGAAGACCGGTTTCCTGATCTGACTTATCTCGAAGAAACCTATTATCACCGTCTGAACCCGTCTGACTGTTTTGGGCTGCAACGTGTCTTTACTGATGATCTGACACTTGACGAAACCATGGCACCTGCTGATCACGATGTCGTTTTGGTGCCCAGAGGTCATCACCCATGCGCTGCGCCGCACGGGGTCGAGATGTATTACCTCAATGTCATGGCCGGCCCTCGCCGTGCATGGCGGTATCAGACCCATCCGGCATTTGTGCATTTAACGGTTTGACCCTGACCTCATTGCAAAGCACGTCACGCAAAAGGTCGCCTTCATACCGATCCAGCTTGCAGGAATACGAATGATCACAGGCAGCTTGCCGCGGCTTGCGCAAAACACACCGCGGTCTTCAAATCGGTGGCGCCGCGCGTCCTGTGACCATTTGTCGTGCAGTAACCCGGCAGAACGAGGTCAGATCCATGCGTCGAACGCATCAAAAGGCATCGCAAGCAAATCACCCCGCCCTGACGGAGGGATCGCGATCCGGCTCAAGGACTATTCCAGCGGCCTGCTCTGATGCCCTATGCGATCAATGCAGCGCATCGAGCATCGGCATCGGTCGATTTGCCATTGCCCGGCGGTCCCATGACAGCGATGAACCGCCGCGTCACGCCACCAAGCGTTGCAATCGGTGCGAGCAACGCTTGGGCGATGACAGATGTCATGCGGCCTCGGGTTGCTTTGCCCCGGTCATGTAGGCCACCGCATCAGACATGGAATGCTCCTT
>SKIM01000358.1 GCA_007116445.1 Natronohydrobacter sp. | reverse complement strand
TGGAAGCGGGCGCGGTGGACGGCCTGTCCATTGGGTACCGCACCTTGCGCGCCGAGCCTGCGCCCGGCGGCGGGCGCAGGCTGATCGAGCTGGACCTATGGGAGGTCAGCCTTGTGACCTTCCCGATGCAGCCCGAGGCGCGTGTTTCGGCGAAATCAGACACGCTGGCCGAAATCGCTGCGATGACCGCGCGTCTGCGCGATGCGCGTGCCACTGTTGCGCGTCTGTGAACCCAGCGCACGCTGAGTTCATCTGATCTTGGGCGCGGCCCGATACTCTGCCCTTGATCGACCAATACTCAACCCCTTGAGCAGGAGAGACGACCATGACTGACCCCGTGCGCGCGCACGCGGGCCCGGACGGCGCGGGGGCACCCGTGGCCGAGGGCCTGGAGCTGAAGACCGCGATGCAGGGCTTCGCGCAGGAATTCGATGCCTTTCAGGCCGATATCACCCGGAAACTTTCACAACAGGAAGAGCGACTGACCATGCTGGATCGCAAGACTGCCCTATCCCCCGCCCGCCCCGTGCTGATGAGCGCGGATGCAGGTGAAACCCTACATCACAAGGCATTTGATGCCTATCTGCGGCGCGGTGACGATACGGCGATGCGCGGGCTGGAACTGGAAGCCAAGGGGCTGAATACCCAGATCGCAGCCGATGGCGGCTATCTGGTTGACCCTGAAACCGCAAGCGTGATCCGCTCGGCGCTGACCTCGACCGCGTCGATCCGGGCCATTGCCTCTGTGGTGACGGTTGAATCGACCTCTTTCGATGTGCTGGTCGATCACACGGATGTCTCGACCGGCTGGGCCACTGAAACCGGCACGATTGCGGAATCCGACACGCCCAAGATCGACCGTATCCCGATCCGCCTGCATGAGTTGTCTGCCATGCCCAAGGCCAGCCAGCGCCTGCTTGATGACAGTGCCTTCGATATCGAGGGCTGGCTTGCAGGCCGGATCGCGTCGAAATTCGCGCGCGCTGAAGCCTCGGCCTTCATCCATGGCGACGGTGTGGACAAGCCGCGCGGCTTCCTTGATCACGCAACGGTCGAAGATGCCGATTGGGAATGGGGCAGCCTGGGCTATATCGCGACCGGCGCGAATGGCGACTTTGCGGCCGTGAATGCGGCCGATGCGATTGTCGATCTGGTCTATGCGCTGGACGCGACGTATCGTGCCAATGGCGTTTTCGTGATGAATTCGAAAACTGCGGGCGCCGTGCGCAAGATGAAGGATGCTGATGGCCGCTTCCTGTGGTCGGATGGTCTGGCCGCAGGCGAGCCTGCACGCCTGATGGGCTATCCGGTGCTCGTGGCCGAAGATATGCCCGATATCGCGGCGGACAGCTATGCGATTGCCTTTGGCGATTTCGCAGCCGGTTACACCATCGCCGAGCGGCCCGATATGCGCGTGTTGCGCGATCCGTTCAGCGCCAAGCCCCATGTCCTGTTCTATGCCACCAAGCGCGTCGGCGGTGATGTGTCGGATTTCAAGGCAATCAAACTGCTGAAATTCGGCCTGAATTGATCTGAAATCCCGTCCCCTTTGCGCGTCTGAGCGTCAGGGGGGGCGGGCGGGTGCCCTGTCTGCATTGACCTGGCTTGCATCGTCCTGACGCTCCCCCTGATCGCTGCGGGGCCGGGCGCGGGGCACCCCGTTTTCCCAAGAACTCTAGCTGCGCGAGGCCCTTCATGGATCTGAGAGAGACCAGCCCTATCCCCACAGCCGCCCTGCCGCTGGCCGAGTTTCGCGCGCATCTGCGTCTGGGCAGCGGCTTTGTCGATGAGACGACGCAGGACGCCACGCTTGAGCAGTTTCTGCGCGCGGCCATCGCCTCGGTCGAGGCGCGGGTGTCGCGGGCGTTATTTCAGCGCACATTCGAACTGCGGCTGAGTGCATGGCGCGGGACCGAGGCGCAGCGCTTGCCTGTCGCGCCAGTCGTGGCGCTTGGCGCTGTGACGCTGATCAATGCGGCGGGCGAGCAAAGCCCGGTGGCCGCCGGACGGCTGCGGCTGGATGCGGACAGCGCGCGGCCCAGGGTCATCGGCGTATTGCCTGCGATCCCCGCGCGCGGACAGGTGGTGATTGCCTTCACCGCGGGTTTTGCCACCGATTGGGACGCGATCCCGGCCGATCTGCGTCAGGCCGTGCTGCTTCTGGCCGCGCAATATTACGAGGCCCGCGACACGGGCGGCGATGCGGATATGGCCTTTGGCATCCGGGCACTTCTGGAACGCTGGCGCGACATGCGCATCGGGGGGCGGGCATGAGCCGCGCGCCACATCTGACCCGCGCGCTGGTGCTGGAAACCCCGGTGATCGTCAAGGATGGTGCGGGTGGGTTTTCCAAGAGCTGGCAGGTGCTTGGCACGCTATGGGGCGAGATCCGCGCGGGCACCGGGCGCGAGCGCTTCGCCACGCTCGGGCCTGCGGGTGAGGTGACATTGCGCATCCTGGTGCGCGGGGCGCCGCATGGCTCGGACCAGCGCCCGCGCCCCGAGCAGCGCTTTCGCGAAGGCGCGCGGATTTTCCGCATTCTCGCTGTGGCCGAAGCGGATGTGCAGGGCCGCTATCTGGTCTGCACCGCGCAAGAGGAGTTGCCCGCATGAGCTATCAACTGGCCGCCACACTGCAGACTGCGATCTACGCGCATCTGGCCGCGGATGTCGCGCTGGAAGCGCTGGTGGGGGATGCCATCTATGATGCAATCCCGCCTGCCACACCCCCTGCGACTTATGTTCTGATCGGCCCGGAGGAAGCCTTTGACCGTTCCGACAAGACCGGGCACGGGGCCGAACACCGGCTGGTCGTGTCGGTGGTCACCAATGCCACGGGGTTTCTGTCGGCCAAGCAGATCGCGGCACGGATCAGTGAAGTGCTGGACACGCCCGCGCTGGTGCTGGCGCGCGGGCGGTTGGTGGCGATGTGGTTCGACCGCGCCGAGGCGCGCAAGGTCGAAGGCGACCAGACCCGCCGCATTGACCTGCGCTTTCGCGCGCGGGTCGAGGACGACATCTGATTTCACGTTCAAGGAGGTGCCACCATGGGTGCACAGAATGGCAAGGATCTGCTGGTCAAGGTCGATATGAC
>SKIM01000042.1 GCA_007116445.1 Natronohydrobacter sp. | reverse complement strand
CGCGCAAATCGGCGCGCAGCGTGCGCGCTTCGGCCTGCAGTTGCCGCAGCGTGATCGTGCCACCAAGACCGTGAGCATCAAGCGTGATCTGGCTGCGCCCCGCCAGCAGCGCGTCAAGCTCCGCCTGGTCCAGCGTCAGGTCGCGACCGGTGATTTCGGCGGCGACCAGAAATCGGTCGCGCTCTGGGCCCAGCGTCGCATCGACCTGTGCCGTCACTGCGCCAGAAAGCGGGCGGCCCGCCAGCGTCGACAATCGGCTGACATCGCGAAATTCCCCCTGCGCATTGGCCAGGATCTGCCCTTCATCAAGCCGCGCGCGCCCGTTGAGCGCATAGTCACGCCCCTCGATGATGAAGCCTGGCAGCAGAAAGGGCTGGCCCTCGCGCCACAAAAGCGACAGCGAGCCGGAAACCGCGCTTCCCAGCGCCTCATTCAGGCCGGGATCAGCGGCTGTCAGCCCAAGTGCCGAAAAATCGACCAGGGCATCAACCACATCAAAGTCTTCGCCGAAACTCTGCGATGAAATGCGCCCCAACCCGTCCACGAACAGGCTTTCGACCTGAAAATCCTCATTGTCGAAACCCAGCAGATCAAGCACCAGCGCCCAGTCCTCATTCACCGAGGCGTCGAAATTCAGCAGAAGATCGGCGCTGTCGATACGCGTGCGCGCCCCGGCAACCGGCAGAAGCACGCGGCTGCCATCGGGGGATTCGACGCGCCCGGTCAGTTCGATCAGCTCTGGAAAGCGGTCCGCACCGATATAGAGCCTGCCTGCCAGCGCCAGTTTCTCGGCCTGGATATCAAGTCCATCCAATCGCAAACGCCCATCCTCGAACCGGCGTGCTTCCGTGCGCAGGCGGCTTTCATTGCCAAAGAACGGGTGGAAATCAGGCGCAAGCAGCGGTCGCAGATCACCGCCCAGATCAAGCCGGATGGCCTGCGCGACACCGGGCTGGGTGGTCTGGAACTGAAACTCACCGGCGACGCGCGGCTCCCCGTCCGTGGCCAGCGTGATATCGGCAGTGAAATCCGACACAGGCCCCTCGCCCGCAACGGTCAGCGCGGCGGATGGCGCGTCGGGAATATCCAGCAGCGTCACGGCGATCCCGCCCGGCGCTTCCTCAACGCCCAGATCGAGGCTCAGGATACGCGTCTCATTGGAAAACGCGGCATCAAGGCGGATCAGCCCCTCGACGGCATCGATACGCTCGATGCGCAGGGTTGCGTTGCCCGAGCCGCCCGCGAGTGCCGCGTTGCCCTGCACGCTTGCGCGCAATTCCTCGCCCAGAAGCGTCGCGCCCAGCACCACTTCATCGACCTGCAGCTGGTCGAGATTGACCGAAACCGGCAATTCGGGCAGCTCGAAGCTCGGGGCTGCGACCAGGTCCTCGCGCTCCTCGCCCAAGGGGGCGCGCTGGACAGTGACGCGGCGGGCAGAGATCTCGGCGATCTCGATCCGGCGCTGGAAGAGCGCGGAGCGGTTCCATTGCAGCGCGGCATCCTCGATCAGCAGCCAGACGCCATCCTCATCCTCGATGGACATCAGATCGAAGGTCGCGCGCGACGACAGCGCGCCGCGAAAACCACTGATACGCACGTCGCGCCCTGCCCCTGACAGGCTGTCCTGCAGAAGTCGCGTCAGATAGCCCACATCGCTTTCACCCGCGCGCGGAAGAAGCCCGCCGGTCTCGCGCTCCTGCGCAAAGGCCATGGGCACCAGCAACAGTCCGAAACCCATGATCCAGGGAAATATCTTGCGCCATGCCCGCATCAGAACGCGTGTCCAATTCCAAGATAAAGCTGAAAGCCCTTGCCCGTATCACCCGCAACCGGGTAGCCGAGATCGACGCGCAACGGCCCTACGGGCGTATCATAGCGCAGCCCCAGTCCTGCTCCGGCATGCCAGTCGGACTGCCCCGAAAACACGCCTTCCGAAACGTAGCCCGCATCCGCGAAGGCCACGAGCCCTATCGTCTCGGTCACCCCTGTGCGCGCTTCGGCGGACAGCGCAGCAAAGCCCTGCCCGCCCGAGCGCGTGCCGTTGGTCGTCACGCCGAGCGAGCGGAAGGGCTGGCCGCGCACGGTGCCACTGCCGCCCGAGTTGAACAGGAAATCGCGCGGGGTCCGGGCCAGATCAGCCTGCAGCACTGCCCCGATCTGCGCGCGCGACGCCAGCGTGAAGCGGTCGTCTTCGCCAAAACTGCGATAGAGACGCGCATCCCCGGTGATCCGCGCGCCACTATCGGCGCCCGCAAAGCCCAGAAAAGGCATCGCTTCGCCCTGCAGATAGAAGCCGCGCCTTGGATCGCGTTCGCTGTCACGCTGATCCCAACGCGCCTCAAGCGGCAAAAGCAGCAGGCGGAAATCGCGACGCGTCGCGAAACCGGGGCCGAATTTGGCGCGCTCGGTCAGGAACCCCACCCCGCCGCGAAAAGTCAGCGTGTCGCTGTAGCGATGCTCAAGCCCGATATCCAGGCGCCCGCGCAGGGCCTCGAAATCGGACTCGCGCTCGTTCTCGATCCGGGCGCCGAGGGTCAGCGTCGTTTCCGGCGTGAAAGTTGCAGGGCGAGCAAATTCCAACCCGAGCATGTAATCCTGCTGGCTGGAGCCCAGCCCCCCGATACGTCCTTCGACCCGGAAGCGTTCGGCGCCCCCCAGAAGATTGCGATGCAACCAGAAGGCGCTCAGCTTCACGCCAAGCTCGGTGTCATACTCCAGCCCCGCGCCAATCCGGCGCATTGGTGCCTCGACCAGCGACGCGTTGATATCGATCGTGCCATCGGGATTGGCCGCTTCCGCGTCGCGCAGCGCCACAGATGAAAACGTGCCTGTGCGGCGCAACCGCTCTGCTGCGCGTTCGACATCACGCGGCGCATAGACCTCGCCCTCGGGCAAGCCGGCGATCTTGATGATGCGGCTGGTCCGGGTGCGCGATTGCCCGTCGGGGCGCAACTGACCAAAGCGCAGGCGCGGGCCCGCAGAGATCTGGACAGCGGCGTCGAGCAGGTTGGCCGGGTGGCGGGCCGTGATCTGCTGGCCGGTCGGTTCGGCCAGCGCGTGACCCTGTTCGCGCCAGCCCTGCACGGCTTCGCGTGTCGCATCGCGGATGACAGTGCTGCGCGCTGGCTGGCCCGGCGCAAAATCCGCGGTCAACTCGGTCCCTGGGGCAATAGGGCCCAAATCAGTGCGCCCAAACACGAAAGCCGGACCGGGATTTGCACGCACATCGATCCGACCGACCCGCGTGGGCGGGGTCAGCGGCGAGATATCGGAAGCTTCGCGCCCGTCAATGCGCACCGAAATCGTCGGCGCGTAGAAACCCGCTTCAAAGAAGATGCCGATCAATTGGCCGTATTCAGCGCGGGCGATGGTGTAGATCTCGAACGGGTCAGTGATCCCCTCAGCGCGGGCGACGCGCAGTTGCGAGGCCCGGCGCAGCGCCGTCTCGAGCGCGGAATCCGCGCCTTCGATCTGAAATTCCAGCGCGTCGAACGCGTAAGCAGATGGTGTGACCGCTCCAAGAAGAACAGTCAGAGCGAGCAGATTACAACGCAGGGATTTCACAGTCGGTCACTCACTTCTCATCAACGCAGCGCCGGAATATCTGCCGACCCTGAGACAAGATTGTCAGAATGGCCGCACCGCTACAACCGCTAAGAGGGGCGATCAGTTCCCCTGGACGGTCACAATTTGCGATATTATGCGCCACATCGCCAACTTGCCCCGCTTGCACCCCAATGCTATGTCGCAGCCAAACCGACGTCATAGCAAAGGACATCTCCAGATGGCAGACGATTACACCGTCAAGGATATAACGCTGGCCGAATTCGGCCGCAAGGAAATCGCCATCGCAGAGACGGAGATGCCGGGCCTCATGGCCTTGCGCGAGGAATATGGCGCCAGCCAGCCACTCAACGGCGCGCGCATCGTGGGCAGCCTGCATATGACGATCCAGACTGCAGTGCTGATCGAAACGCTTGTGGCGCTGGGCGCGGATGTGCGCTGGGCGTCCTGCAACATCTATTCGACGCAGGACCATGCCGCGGCGGCGATTGCCGCGGGTGGCACGCCGGTCTTTGCCATCAAGGGCCAGACGCTGGAGGAGCATTGGGATTATCTCGACCGCTCCTTCATGTTCGCGGATGGTGCCAATATGATCCTCGATGATGGCGGTGACGCGACGCTCTATGTCCTGCTCGGTGCACGCGCCGAAGCGGGCGAAGAGATCATTCCCGTCCCGCAATCCGAAGAAGAAGCCGTGATCAAGGCGCAGATCGCCAAGCGCATGGCCGCAAGTCCCGGCTGGTTCACGAAGACCCGCGATGCGATCAAGGGTGTGTCGGAAGAAACCACGACCGGCGTGCATCGTCTCTATGAGTTGTTCAAGAAAGGCGATCTGCCTTTCCCGGCGATCAACGTCAACGACTCTGTTACCAAGTCGAAATTCGACAACAAATACGGCTGCAAGGAATCGCTGGTCGATGGCATCCGCCGCGCGACCGATACGATGATGGCGGGCAAGGTCGCAGTGGTCTGCGGCTATGGCGATGTCGGCAAGGGCTCGGCGGCGAGCCTCAAGGGCGCTGGTGCACGCGTCATCGTGACTGAAATCGACCCGATCTGCGCCTTGCAGGCCGCCATGGACGGGTTCGAGGTGACCACGCTCGAAGATGTGGTCAAGACCGCCGATATTTTTGTCACCACCACCGGCAACAGGGACGTCATCCGCATCGAGCATATGCGCGAGATGAAGGACATGGCGATTGTCGGCAATATCGGCCATTTCGACAATGAAATTCAGGTCGCGGCGCTGAAAAACCACAAATGGACCAATATCAAAGACCAGGTGGACATGATCGAGATGCCCTCGGGCAATCGCATGATCCTTCTGTCGCAGGGCCGTCTGCTGAATCTCGGGAATGCGACGGGCCATCCGTCTTTCGTGATGTCGGCGAGCTTCACCAATCAGGTGCTTGCGCAGATCGAGCTCTGGACCAAAGGGGAAGAATATGCGCCGGGCGTCTATCTGCTGCCAAAGCATCTCGATGAGAAAGTCGCACGGTTGCATCTGGGCCGGATCGGCGTGAAGCTGACCGAATTGCAGAAAGATCAGGCCGATTATATTGGCGTGCCCGTGGAAGGCCCGTTCAAGCCGGAACATTACCGCTACTGACATCTCAGCTGCATCTTCGCCTGACGCAAGACATGGCCCCATCGCTTTTGGTGATGGGGCCTTTTTCTTGCACGAGACTGTTTGGCCGGAGCGTGTGAGCCGCTCACCTGTTGCGGAAACCCCTGTTGATCGGCACCGTCCAGTTGCGCATCTCCGCCAATAGATAAACAAAACTCATCTGATCTATATTTCTTATTCGTTATTCAAATAAAACTCTTTCGATTATTCTTCCCTCATCGCACCGGGGTTGCGGCCATAGCGTATTTCACTGCCAGAGAGCCGCTGAATCACCTCGGGATACACGAACACCTCCCAGACGATGAGGAATCTCCAATGACGACAATTCGCTTCCACAAGACAGTTCTTGTCACAATGACCGTCGCCGCACTGGGGCTTTCGGCCTGCACTGCCGAACGTGTGATCGACAACACTGTGGGCGTCGCTGCTGGCACGACAAAGGTCGCGGCCAAAGGCGTCTGGGGCGCCGGGCGCATGGTCTATAGAGGTGTCGCGGGCAGCGAAGACTGAGCTATATGCCTTCAGACGCTGGATCATCGTTACTGTCCTGTCCGCCAAGACCACAGAACCAAGGAAAGCACAGGGGTTAGCGTAACTGTTGGCGCAACCATTCACACCCGGATTTGAGTGCAGGCGCAGCCATCCTCCGGGCTTTCCCGCTTTCCTTATGCGTGTTTTTCCTGTATGGCCCCGGCCATCTGAGACGTGACGCAATGACCCCGGCGTGATGCTAGATGATTGGGGTCGGCGGCAATGGGGCCGCCAGCAAACCCGGAAAGGCCAGAGGGCTGGCGCTTTCCTTGAGGAACCGCAAGAGATGTTCAATATCGTTACCAAATCAATCCAGTGGGGGCAGGAGACGCTGACACTGGAAACGGGCAAGATTGCCCGTCAGGCCGATGGCTCGGTCATTGCCACGCTGGGCGAAACCAGTGTGATGGCCAATGTGACCTTCGCCAAGGCCGCCAAACCGGGACAGGATTTCTTCCCGCTGACAGTTCATTACGTTGAAAAATACTATGCTGCAGGCAAGATCCCCGGTGGGTTCCTGAAACGCGAAGCGCGCCCGACGGACAAGGAAACCTTGACCTCGCGCCTGATCGACCGTCCGATCCGCCCGCTTTTCGTCGATGGGTTCAAGAACGAAGTTCTGGTGATCTGCACCGTGCTCAGCCACGATCTGGTCAATGAACCCGATGTCGTGGCGATGATCGCCGCCTCCGCCGCGCTGACAATTTCCGGCGTGCCTTTCATGGGGCCGATCGCCGCCGCGCGCGTGGGCTATGTGGATGGCGAATACATCCTGAACCCCGAATGTCAGGACATGGAAAAGCTGCGCGAAAACCCCGAACAGCGCCTCGATCTGGTCGTCGCAGGCACGCGCGACGCGGTGATGATGGTCGAGTCGGAAGCCTATGAACTGACCGAGGCGGAAATGCTGGGCGCGGTGAAATTCGCCCATGAAAGCTATCAGCCGGTGATCGATCTGATCATCTCGCTGGCCGAAGAAGCCGCGAAAGAGCCGTTCGACTTCCAGCCGCCGAATTACAGCGATCTCTACGAAGCCGTCAAAGCAACAGGCGAGGCACAGATGCGCGCGGCTTTTGCGCTGCGGGACAAGCAAGAGCGTGTCGCGGCGATTGGCGAGGCCCGCGAGGCGATCAAGGCCGCGCTGACCGAAGAGCAACTGGCCGATGAGAATCTGGGCTCTGCGCTCAAGAAGCTCGAAGCTTCGATCCTGCGCGGCGCCGTGGTGAATGGCGCGCCGCGCGTTGACGGGCGCGACACCAAGACCGTGCGTCAGATCGTGGCCGAAACCGGCATCCTGCCGCGCACCCATGGCTCGGCGCTGTTCACGCGCGGCGAGACGCAATCGCTTTGCGTGACCACGCTCGGCACCGGCGATGATGAGCAATTCATCGACGCGCTGACCGGCAACAGCAAGTCGAACTTCCTGCTGCATTACAACTTCCCCCCCTATTCAGTGGGCGAAGTCGGGCGTTTCGGCCCTCCGGGTCGGCGCGAAATCGGTCACGGCAAGCTCGCATGGCGCGCGCTTCAGGCCGTGCTGCCTGCTGCGACCGATTTCCCCTACACGATCCGCATGGTCTCCGAGATCACGGAATCGAACGGGTCAAGCTCCATGGCCACGGTCTGCGGCGGCTCGCTGTCGATGATGGACGCGGGCGTGCCGCTGAAGGCGCCGGTAGCGGGTGTCGCGATGGGTCTGATCCTGGAAGATGATGGCCGCTTCGCCGTGCTGACCGACATTCTAGGCGACGAGGATCACCTCGGCGACATGGATTTCAAGGTTGCGGGCACCGAAGGCGGCATCACCTCGCTGCAGATGGATATCAAGGTCGCAGGGATCACCTTCGAGATCATGGAACAGGCGCTGGCACAGGCCAAGGACGGGCGTCTGCACATCTTGGGCGAAATGTCCAAAGCGCTGAGCGCGCCGCAAGGCTTCAGCCAGTATGCGCCGAAGATCGAGACGATGCAGGTGCCGACCGACAAGATCCGCGAAGTGATCGGGACGGGCGGCAAGGTCATCCGCGAGATCGTCGAAGTTTCGGGCGCGAAGGTCGATATCAACGATGACGGCATCATCAAGATCGCCTCGAACGATCAGGACGCCATCAAGAAGGCCTATGACATGATCTATTCGATCGTGGCCGAGCCGGAAGTTGGCAAGATCTACACCGGGAAAGTCGTCAAGCTGGTCGATTTCGGTGCGTTTGTGAACTTCTTTGGCAAGCGCGACGGGCTGGTGCATGTCAGCCAGATCGAATCCCGCCGCCTGAACCATCCGTCGGATGCGCTGAAGGAAGGACAGGAAGTGAAGGTCAAGCTTCTGGGCTTTGACGATCGCGGCAAGGTCCGTCTGGCCATGAAGATGGTCAATCAGGAAACCGGCGAAGAGATCGTGGAAGAGAAGGCGGAATAAGCACCGCACCTACGCCGCAAATGATGAAGAGCCCTGAGAACATCTCGGGGCTCTTTGCGTTTCCACTGCCCCTCACAACTTCCGAACGTAGTTAATGATTGACGAATCGCCCCTGTGAGTCACCGTTCAAGAAATTTTGATTTACGAGATCACAATGGAATTCATGTTTCTATTTCTGGGACTTGGCGCACTTTTGGCGCTGACTGTTTCCAATGACGGCAGTTCCGCATCTGACGATACCGAGACGGATGACCAACTGCGTGTCGAGCGCGATGAGGACGGGCAATTCGTCCTGCAGGGCACGGCGGGGGATGACCAGATCTTTCCGCTCGATATCGAGGCTGCGCAGCAAGAGGTCCGCGACGAAGCTTTTTTTGCGCGGCTTGCAGAGATTCGTGGCGGCGAGGGCAATGATACCATCGTTGCAAGTGACTATCTGGACGATGACCGTCTCCTGCCTGGTCAGTTTGGGATGCAGATTTACGGCGGGCCGGGGGATGATCTGATCGTCAGCAATGTCGCAGCTGGCAACACGCTCTACGGTGGCCCCGGCGATGATACGCTCGTGGGCATCGGTGCGGATGTTTATGGCGGCGCGGGCGACGATGTGATCATCGCGCGGCATACTATCTTGGCGAAGAAGCGCATGTGCTCACGCTGCGCGGCGGCGCGGGTGATGATACGATCGCGGTGCTCAACGGCTTCGCGGATATTCGCGGCGGCAGCGGGGCCGATACATTCCTGCTGGAATATGACCGACCCGCCATTGATGACCAGACTGCCCCCGCCTTCCCGCTCGAGCGCGGGTTTCCGGGGATTGGCGACGTGGTGATCCGCGATTTCGACCTGAACGAGGACCGGCTCTTCATCGTTCTGCCGCCGGTGGGCAGCGAAAATGTCCAGCTCGAGTCAATCGCGCGCGTCGGCAACGATACTGTTATCTCGCTGCGCGTGGATATCGCGCCGTATTTCGAATTCCCTGATGGCACGACATTCCGCTCCACGATCACGGTGCAGAATGTCGATCTGGTTGACGGGGTCGAGATGGCCTCCGACGCCGAACGCTTGGTCTTGTCGGTGAACGCGCCCCCTGTCCCGCCGAAGCTTCCGACAATCGCATTCTGATCGGGGCCCGCGCGGCCCTTGCGCATACAAAAACCGCCCGGAATGGATATCCCGAGCGGTTTTTATTTCTCGACACTCAGAGTGTTTAGCCCTGACGCGCCTTGAATTTCTTTTGTGTCTTGTTGATCACATAGACCCGGCCCTTGCGGCGCACGATCTGGCAATCGCGGTGACGCTGCTTGAGCGACCGGAGCGAATTCTTGACCTTCATGGCCCTTCTCCTGTTCGCGGCGCGCATGCGCCCCTTGGGTTGGTCCTGCATGTTGCAGGGATGAATGGTGGGCACGACAAGGTTCGAACTTGTGACCCCTACGATGTCAACGTAGTGCTCTACCACTGAGCTACGCGCCCTGACTTTGGTCTTGCCACGCCCCTGAAACAAAAGGGACGCGGCCTGTCCCGCGTCAATTACGATGCCTATAAAAGGAGTCGCGGCGATGATCAAGGGCTTTTGCAAGGACAAATGCATGGTCTATAGTAGGACAAAGATATAGCAGGACTTATGCGCGCATACGACTTCATCCCGGCCCAACCCCCCAGCAGCGCTGTCGTTTTCGCGTCGCCGCACAGTGCGCGGGTCTATCCACCGGATTTGCTGGCCGCCTCTGTCCTCGAGCCGACAGCACTGCGCTCATCAGAAGATGCGTTCGTCGATTGCTTCCTGCGCGCCGCCAGCCCTGCCGGGGCACCTGTCCTTCTGGGCGGCGTGCCGCGCGCCTATGTGGACTACAATCGCGACGCGACCGAGCTTGACCCGGCCCTGATTGCGGGCGTGCCGACCCACGGTCTCAATCCGCGCATCAGCTCGGGACTGGGTGTGATCCCGCGCGTCGTGGCGGGGGGGCGCGCGATCTATCGCGGCAAGATTCCCCGCGCCGAGGCCGAACGCCGTCTGCGCGAATTCTGGCACCCCTATCATGCGAAGCTCGAAGCGCTCATGCGTGCGCAGTGTGAGCGATTCGGGCGTGCGATCCTGCTCGACATGCATTCCATGCCCCGTGACGCGGTGAGCATGAATCGCCAGCATACATCGCTGCGTCCCGACATTGTCCTGGGTGATCGGTTCGGGGCCGCGGCCCATGCCTCGGTCACCGAAGCCGTGGCCAAGATCTTCACAGCCGCAGGGCTGCGCGTGGCGCGCAACTCACCCTTTGCCGGGGCCTATATCACCCAGCGCCATGGCATTCCCGCGCGCGGCCAGCACGCGATCCAGATCGAGATCGACCGCGGCCTCTATCTTGATGAACGCCGGGTGAGCCCAAGCCGTGACTTCCCGGCCTTCCAGAACCTGATGGATCAGGTCATCCGCGAACTGGTCGAACTGGGCCGCGATGAGACGCAAGACACAGCCCTTGCCGCCGAATAGCGCAAGCGGGCGGCGGAAAAATCGGGCTTGCGGTTTTTTGTGACCTTAAACCAATAGATTGCGCCCGGCTTTCGCCTATACTGAGCGCATGGACATCATCGCATTCGTTGGCGCGCTGGCAGCGCTGTTCATCGTGATCGGCATTTCGGAGCCACTCTCCGAACGCATGCGCCTGCCCTTCACTGTGAGCCTTGCGCTGGTGGGCGGCCTGATCGGAGCCGGGGCGCTCTATGTGCTGTCGAGCGACATCAGCGACGGGCTGAATCCGCTGCTGCGCCGCTTGCTCGAACTGCCGATCCGGTCGAATGTCTTTCTTTATGTGCTGCTGCCCACCTTGTTGTTTCAGGTCGCGCTGGTGGTCAATGCCCGGCGCATGCTCGATGACTGGGTGCCGATCCTCGTGATGGCTGTGGGGGCCGTTGTCGTCTCGACCGTGATCATCGGCTATGCGCTGACGCCCTTCACCACCTTGCCGCTGGTCGCCTGCCTGCTGATCGGGGCGATTGTTTCGACCACGGACCCGTCCGCTGTGGTCAGCATTTTCCGCAATATCGCCGCCCCCCAGCGCCTGAGCCGCATCGTCGAAGGGGAAAGCCTGCTCAATGACGCGGCCGCCATCGCATTATTCGGCTTTTTCCTGACATTCGTGATGCTCGGCGTCCCGGATCCGAGCCTGCGTGACGGTTTGGTGATCTTCCCCTGGCTGATCTTTGGCGGTATCGTTCTGGGGCTGGTGCTGGCACGGCTGGCGATCGCGCTGATGGCCGTGATGCCAGGCTTTCCGCGCGCACAGGTCTCGATCAGCGTGGCGCTGCCCTATTTGACCTACATCATCGCCGAACAAGCGCTG